>JAYVFW010000410.1:0-3296 GCA_043772715.1 Phormidesmis sp.
AATAGGACTTACGCAAACCTCGGAGGTTTTAACCAAGAATCAAGCATCGTGACCGACAGAGTGGCTTAAACCTCCGAGGTTTTGGTCAAAATGCGTAAGCCCTGTAAACAATCACGCTCTTTCTCTGATTATGGAGCGATGTGCCGTCTATGCCACCTCCGTCAATTCTCTCGTCCTGTGTTAGCGTTATTAACGAGATTTATTTTCGGTTTTGAATTCGTTGAATAGACGTTTCTCCGAATGTAGCTCTTCACACTCTTTGATTTTGGAGAAGCTCTATGTCAATCTATGTTGGCAATCTATCCTACGATGCGACTGAAGATAATTTAACCCAAGCATTTGCCGAATACGGAAGCGTCAAGCGGGTGCAGTTGCCCACCGATCGCGAAACGGGTCGGATGCGCGGTTTTGCTTTTGTTGAAATGGGCACCGATGCAGAAGAAACGGCGGCGATCGCAGCCCTCGATGGCGCAGAATGGATGGGTCGCGCCCTGAAGGTCAATAAAGCCAGACCCCGCGAAGAGAGAGGGTCTTCGGGCGGCAACTGGTCAAACGACAATCGGTCTTCTCGTCGCTATTAAGCGCTGTCGATCGCAATCTATCAGACCTCCTGCATGAATAAAATTCTTGATGTAAACTCTCTCAGATCTTGCTCCGTTTAGGTCGGCTTGTGCCCCTAAATCCCCCAGAATGGGGATTTAGGGGCGTTCCCGGATTCGTGCAGGAGGTCTAATCACTCGAAGGAGTAGGCAAAGCGTCTACTCCTTTTTTGATCTGAATTGTGTCAATACTTTTGCTGTAAACGATCTGCAATCGGCGGTTTTGGATCAACCGCGAAAGTTTGTTCTATCCTGAGAAAGCAGGGAGTCCAGAAATGTATTTAATATGACGGTTCAGTTGCGCCGATCGCTAGTGCTTGGGGGAGTTAGTCTCACACTTTTGGTGTGGTTGTTTGAAAATCTGTCTCACAGCCTTGGTGAGTGGGCACCTGCGATCGTCATTGGCAGTGGAATTGCCTGGTTATTTTTGCGGTTTCAGCCCAGTGACAGCGTTAAATCAAACGCAGCACCTGTTAATCTAACGACAGTAAAGACAGCCTTGGCAGATGCCGAAGGGGTGATCAATCAACTGGCAAGTGAGGTAAATGATCAAACGATCGACGGCAGCGCCCAGCAATTATCGGAGCTGCGATCGCAGATCAATCAAATCACTTGTGAGCTACAGCGAGATCAGATTCGCCTCGTGGTGATGGGCGGCAAATCGGTCGGCAAAACGTCGCTGACGCAGCTTCTGCAATCGACTTGGGCATCAGAGTTATCTCAAAAGCTGAGTTTAAGCGACACCCCAGAATTGTTTTCCCCCACCGAAGACGGAATCGTTGCAGAACGAGACGCTTGGAAACTGGCGCGGGCAGCAGATCTGATCCTGTTTTTGACCAATGGCGATCTGACGGCATCCCAGCTTCAAGTGATTCAGAAATTAGCAGCCGCACGTAAACGCATTGTGCTGCTATTAAACAAACAAGATCACTATTTGCCAGACGAACAGCAACAATTGCTGAATCAACTTCGACAACGGGTAGAAAAAATTCTCACATCACAGGATGTAATGGCGATCGCGACCCATCCTAAATCGCGAAAAGTGCGGCAGCATCAGGCTGATGGTTCGATCAAAGAATGGCTAGAAACACCCGCACCGCAGATTTCAGCGTTGACCGATCGCTTGAGCCAGATTCTGCTGCAAGAAGGAAACCAACTCGTTTTAGCTAGCTCATTTGGCACGGTTAATGAGATTAAAACTGAGGCGAAAAAAGCGTTGAATACGGTGCGGCGCGATCGGGCACTTCCTCTGATTGATCAAGCGCAGTGGATTGTGGCAACTACCGCTTTTGCAAACCCATTTCCGGCGCTGGATCTGTTGGCGGCAGCGGCAATTAATGCCCAAATGGTGATGGATCTGAGTAAGCTCTATCAGCAAAAATTCTCTCTGTCTCAGGCGAAAACGGTGGCAACCACAATGGCAAGTTTGATGGTGAAACTGGGAGTCGTTGAAATTTCGACCCAAGCGATCGCCACTGTTCTTAAAACCAATGTCGTCACCTATGTGGCGGGTGGGTTACTGCAAGGAGTCAGCGCCGCCTATCTGACTCGACTAGCCGGGTTGACGCTGATCGAATATTTTGAGGGCGACATCCCAGACGGGTCGGTGAAGCGAGATCTGCTCCAGCAAATCATGGAGAAAATTTTTCAACAAAATCAACGAATTCCATTCTTGCAGGCGTTTGTTAAACAAGCGGTCGATAAACTCAAATCGACGGCGTTGTCTCCTAAAGTGGAACCGTGGACAACAGAGCCTATGGCAGAGCTTCCGACTCCTCAAGAACAGCTTTTGCAAATGGGGGCAAAACTTGAAGATGAACCGTCTCAAAGCCCAATTTTGCTAGAAATGCCTCAAGAAGAAGTTATTGCTTCTTAATCGTTTACGAATCGTGTGAGATGTGAAATTATAAATGCTAACGGCAACGCTGTTGAGTTGCGGAATCGCTTCCGCAGCAATAGCAACTGGATTGCCTCTGCAAGGCGGAATGTATCGAATGGGATCGAGTAACTATATTCAAATTGCAGTTTGAAGCGGATCGATAAGAGCATTATTTTGAGGTTGTTGGTTATGAGGATCAGATCAACGTGGCAACCCTGATTCATCGTCGTGTTCAATCTGCCCGTCAAGGCAGCAATTCAACTGTGATTTGCCGGGTGCGATCGGGTTGGATCGTATTGGGTGACGTGCAGTTCTTGCGTGGTTACTCACTGCTGCTGCCTGATCCAGTTGTTGCAGACCTCAATGCCTTGACTGGTAATCAGCGCAATCAGTTCTTGCAAGACATGGCGATGCTGGGAGATGCCCTGCTTGCAGTGACGGGAGCCAACCGAATCAATTACGAAATTCTAGGAAACAGTGAGGCAGCACTGCACGCGCATCTGTTTCCAAGATACGCGACCGAACCAGAGGAGCAGCGACGAAAGCCAGTGTGGTTTTACGATCGGAGCAACGCGCCAGAGTTTAATTTAGAACGTGACCAGCCGTTAATGAATGAGATTGCAGAAACAATCAAACGATATGGAAGCAACTCGTGATAGACAGCAGCACAACAGTTTGGTTGCCGCCAAACTACACGGTTATGCAGCAATTTTAGGTACGATCGTACAACCCTCCCCATTCAACTTAAGCCAACGCTCTCGGAGCGGGTGCGCCCCTCAACATTCCTTCTGTGCTGAGATCTTCATCTATTTCTTCCC
>JAYVFW010000411.1:0-9550 GCA_043772715.1 Phormidesmis sp.
CTCTTCTGAAGTCAAAATGATCCGGAGGGGAGCAGGCATAAAGAGGGGTTAATTAGAGGGTCTTCCTATCTTATATTTAATTTCACCCTCCTACTTACCCATTTGATTTGTGAATGTGATAGATCTATATGAAGGCACGGCAGTGCCCCGTCAAATTGAACGATCAGTCGCAATTGCCTCCAAAATTGGTATTACACCCGACCTCTCAGCATCTGCGCCATTTCATTGATCTTTGGCGACATTTCTAGCGCTACTTCTTCTGTAATCCGTCCTTCTTCATAGAGTTTGTAGAGGGACTGATTCATCGTACACATCCCATCAAACGTACATTTGGGAATGATGGCTTCAATCTCATCGATCTCACCTTTGCGAATGTAGTCTCTAATCGCATCGGTGTTGATCAAAATGTCGTGGAAAGCGGCACGTTTGCCGTCGGTGGTGCGGCACAAACCCTGAGCAACGACACTAACTAGAGATTCGGCGAGAGAAACCCGCATCGGTTCTTGCTCACTGGGATTGTATAAGCTGAGAATTCGCTCGATCGTTTTCACAGCGCTGTTGGTATGCAGCGTTCCCATGACTAAGTGTCCGGTTTGGGCAGCTTTGAGCGCAGTGTTTACGGTTTCTTTATCCCGCATTTCCCCGATCAGAATCAGATCAGGGTCTTCCCGGAGAGCAGCTTTGAGAGCGCTGTCAAACTTTTGAGTATGGATTCCCACTTCTCGGTGCTTGATCAGGGCTTTTCGGCTTTTGTGAACAAACTCGATCGGGTCTTCGATCGTGATGATGTGCTTAGGCATCTCCTTATTGATGTAGTCGATCATCGCTGCCATCGTTGTGGACTTCCCGGAACCTGTTGGGCCCGTCACCAGCACCAAGCCCTTGTGGTAGTGACAAATATCTCTCAGGACGGGCGGCAAATTTAATTGCTCCATCGTCAAAATGGTCAACGGAATCAGACGCATGACCATCGCCGGACCGTGCAGCGAGTCAAAGATATTGATCCGCACTCGCGCAAACTCGTATTGAGTCGCGCCATCAAAGTCTAGAGTCTCTTCAAACTTTTGAATCTCTGCATCCGTTAAAACTTCTCTTAGCCAGCCGAAGAAGGTTTCGCGATCGGTCACGGGCCAGTCAGTCGTATCAATCTCTCCTCGATTTCGATAGCGTGGCACCTCACCCACCCCGATGTGAACGTCTGAAAATCCCTTATCATAGGCATTGCGAACTAGCTGCTCTAGCGTGGGAGAACCCGAACTACGGGCATTGCGGGCAAGGCTGTGAAGGTTTGGTGGCGGCGCTGGACGATGCCCTCCCATTGCAGGGGTCGAAGGCACCGACCCAGCAAGCGTTGCAGATGTCAGCGGAGATGAGTTGATGGCGGTAGGCGGAGAAGCCTGGTTTGTCGCCATCGGTATAGCAGGCATCGTCATTGTTGGCATCGATGCGTTCCCTATCTTGGCGATCGTCAGATCATCCGCCTCGATCGTGGTGTTGTGGACAGAAGCCCGCATCGGTGGGGGTGGCGCAGGTGGAACACGAGGCGCGGGAGGAGGCGTAATAGACGGACGCTGTGTTTCTGGTGTCATATTTCACGGGGGTACAGAAAAGCCCTAAATGTCATCTGTGGGGTCTTAGTCGAAGCGGATGTAATCCCTGAGTAGAGCATTACGAAGACATCTAGAAGATTCACTGGGGGCAGGATGCAACTAGAATTAGGTGGGGCTTTAGTTTTATGGAGTCCTCCAGGAAATCTTTACAGTCTCGCTAAAAATCCAGACCCCTTGATAACTCAAGGTTTCCCAAAACTCAAAGGCAAGTACCAAACTCGTTGTATCCAGAGATTCGTCAATCACTGTTTAGACTATTAAGAAGTTAATGAACAATTCAGACGCTTGGTATGTGGTGAGACAAGAAGACGGCTCGTGCAAACTTGTGCCAGCCGATGAGGTGGTGATTGAGGAGGCATCGACTCAACGCGAACAGTGGGGCTCTTTTGAGTCACAAAGTGAGGCGATCGCTCGTCGAGTCGGCTTAATTCGCGCAGGCAAGTGCAAGCCCGTCTAACCCAAGCTATTTTTGGCGTTGCTGAATGCAAATATGAATTGCCCCCCAAGTTTGAGGCGAACCAGAATCTTAAAGTCCCCCAAAATTGGGGGATTTAGGGGGCGAAAGGATTCAGCCTCTATGGGCAGATTCATACTTCAATTCAGCAACGCCGTTTTTCATAACATCCCCAGTAGGGACATGGCAATGCTGTGTCCGTTAGCGTTGCAAGTCACCGAGATGATGTAATCCACGATCCTAAGTAGAGCGGTAGAATCAAGCGATCGCCCTTATCCAAGTAGAAAGCGGGGCACTACTTATTAATCGATGCCTCAATTTGGTCAAAGATTGCCCCATCTTCAAAAAACTTCTTCTGGAAATCAGTCCAGTCACCAAAGTCTTTGATGGTGCTGAGTGTCTTCACTGGCGGGAATTTGTCCGTGTTTTCTTTTTGCTTGGCAGCAGCGGCATCAAGGGGTCGATAGCCCAGGTTGACAAACTCTTGCTGCGCCTCTGGAGTAAAGAGGAACTTCACAAACCCTTCGGCGGCTTCTCGGGTGCCGTGCTTATCGACATTCTGATCGACCACTGCGATCGGAGTGTCGATCGAAATATTCACATCGGGAATCGTATATTCGAGTTTTTCACCTTTACTCTTCGCCAGAATAATCTCGTTCTCATAGTTAATCAGCGCATCGCCCTGACCCTGTTTAGCAAAAGCATCGGTCGCTTCACGAGCGTCTTTGGTCAACACGGCAACATTTTTAAAGGCTTTGGTGACAAACTCCGTCGCTTTTGCTTCGTCTGCACCTGACTTGATCGAAGCATTCCACAAAGCCAAAAAGTTCCACCGAGCCACGCCAGAGGTTTTGGGGTTTGCAGTCACCCACTTGACATCATCTCTGGCTAAATCGTTAAAACTCTTGATATTTTTGGGATTCCCTTCACGGGTGGTGATCGCCGCAACGGTTTTAGCCACGATGCCATTGTTGGGCACTTTGGTCTCCCAGCCAGCATTCACAAGTCCGGCTTTGACCAGTTTGTTGGTGTCGCCAGCCAGCGCTAAATGCACCACATCGGCTTCTAGACCGTCGATCACGGCACGAGTTTGAGTGCCAGACCCCCCATAGCTTTGGTTAAACGTGACCGTCTGACCGCCATGATCTTTTTTCCACTGTTCAACAAACTTGGGAATGATCGCATCATGAGCAGCTTTAGGAATGGCATATGCCACCAGAGTCAGTTCAACATCTTTTTGGTTTTGGGCAACTGGGCTACCCGCAGGACTGGTTGCACTAGGATTATTGCCCGCCCCATTTGAGCAGGCAGCGATCGCCACGCTCAAGGTTGCCCCGATAATAAAGAGCAACGCAAAGCTCTTGATTGAATCGAGCTTCAGTTGATTGGTCAGGTGTCGCGTTAGTTGTCTCCACCCATTTAAAGCCCCTTGCCAAACCCTCATTACCGTTATCTCCCTTAATCTACAGTTCGTTAATCGGAATATCGTACTTTAGTACCTGAATGTAAATCCTAGCGGGAGAAGGCTAAAAAGACAAGCGAAAAGTACATATTTTCGGTAGGGAAAGTGGAGATTGCAGCGTGAGCGTGAGAAAACTGAAACCGCCAGAGGCTGAATTCTATTTAGTGAACCGATCAGAAAGCCAATAATCTTCCTAAAGGAGTTGCACAATCGTTGACAAATCAGTCTAGTTAGAAAGAGTGTTCACAAAACGCTACTTCAGACGATCGTCGTCCTACAATTCACGTAGGTGGTTAACAACGTTGCGTTATGAATCGATTGAACTTGAATGTATTTCAGCAATTTTGGACGATCGCCAAATCTTACTGGTTAGGAGAGGAGAAATGGCACGCGAGAGGATTATTGCTCGGAGTTGTGCTGTTTTTGTTCGCTTATACTGGGCTGAGTGTGGTGCTCAACAACAAGCGAGGCGTGTTAATTTCAGCGCTTTCTGCAAAAGATCAGCCGCGATTTTGGCAAACCGTGATTATCTTTGTCGGCGTGTTGGTAATCTATGCACCTCTGCTAGCGGGTTATCGATATCTGCGCGATCGCCTCAGTTTACAATGGCGGCGCTGGTTGACGACTCGATTTGTAGACCATTACTTTAGCGATCGCGCTTACTATCATCTCAACGCTTCTGATCTGAAGATTGACAACCCTGATCAGCGCATTGCCGAAGACGTTCGCAGTTTTACTCAAGAATCGTTAACGTTTTTGTTGGTGTTAGTAGAGTCAATTCTCTCAGTGATTGCATTTAGCGGCGTACTTTGGGGTATTTCTAAACCGCTCGTGATTTTTCTAGTGCTCTATGCGCTGGTTGGCACGCTGGTAACCACTTTAGTGTTTGGAAAACCGCTCGTGCGGCTCAACTTTGAGCAACTTAAAAAAGAAGCTGATTTTCGGTTTAGCTTAGTTAGAATTCGGGAAAATGCCGAAGCGATCGCGTTTTATCGCGGCGAAGAACAGGAATCAAATCAGGTCAAACAACGATTCTTAGAAGTCTTTGATAATGTCAAGCGGCTGCTAGTGTGGGAGTTAAACTTAAACGTTTTGACGAACGCTTATGAATTCATCCCGTTCATTTTGCCTGCGCTAGTCGTGGCTCCGGCAATCTTCGCCGGGGAGATGGAGATCGGCAAAGTCACCGAAGCTCAGGGCGCTTTTGTGAGAGTGTTTTTCTCTTTGAATGTGGTAGTTGCCCGCTTTCAAGCATTGACCACATTTGGAGCCGGAATCGATCGTTTGTTCACGTTTGCAGAGTTTTTAGACCAGACAGAAACAACCTCAGATTTCGACGAATCTAATCACATTCAAACCGTGGAAGCTGATCGTTTGGCGATCGAGCATCTGACGTTAGAAACCCCCAATCGTCAGCGCGTTTTAATTCAAGATTTATCCGTCGAGATGCCGACCGGAAAAGGA
This sequence comes from Phormidesmis sp., assembly GCA_043772715.1. Classification (GTDB taxonomy): domain Bacteria; phylum Cyanobacteriota; class Cyanobacteriia; order Leptolyngbyales; family Leptolyngbyaceae; genus Phormidesmis_A. The sequence goes on from JAYVFW010000411.1 coordinate 4,991, forward strand.
CTTTTGGTGATGGGCGCGAGCGGCTGTGGGAAGAGTTCGCTGCTGAGAGCGATCGCGGGGTTGTGGAACTCAGGCAGCGGTACGATCGTGCGTCCTGATTCTGATCAGATTCTCTTTTTGCCTCAGCGCCCTTATATGGTGTTGGGAACACTTCGCGAACAAATTTTGTACCCGAATACTACGATCGAGGTCGAAGAAGCCCAGCTAGATCAAGTGCTGGAATGGGTAAATTTAGCCGATCTTGCCAAGCGATTTGGCGGATTTGACACGCAGCAAGATTGGGCAGCTATTCTATCGTTAGGTGAACAACAGCGTCTGACTTTTGCGCGGCTGTTTCTCAACAAACCGCGTTACGCAATTCTAGACGAAGCCACCAGTGCCCTAGATATCCAAAATGAGGAGCGGCTTTATCAGCAGTTGCAGACGATCGACACCACATTCTTGAGTGTGGGTCATCGATCGACGTTAGCCAATTATCACGCAGCAGTGTTAGAGCTTTCTCAGGATAAATCTTGGCAGTTAAAAGAGTCAAATTAGCAATAAGCACTCTGATCAGGACAAATTAAATGCTGTGACTAACAAGGGGCTTAAGCCCCTTGTTCCAACCAAACTGAGTATGGCTATAACCTCGCAGAATTCCCCATCCGCAGACGTGAAGGAGTCTCTGGTATCTAATTCTGGCTATTAAAGCACCAAGTTCATGATGCAAATTGAAGAAAATGGTGAAACATAGAAGCGTAGTCGTGCTTTGCCCAGTCTATGACCTGCCCTCATCTAGTTGCCTCGCGTTCTCAAAAAACGATCGCTGCATTCTTTTTTTCATTCACGATCGTCTGCGGATTCAGTTCCAGTGCTTTGGCAGACTCTCAAATTGATCAAATTCCGCTACAAATTGACTCACTACCCGCTTTAACTGAACAACCTCCTGACAATGGAATGGCACAGGTGACGGCAGTTTCTCAACTAGGCGACGTTCAGCCTACCGATTGGGCATTTCAAGCACTGCAAGGATTAGTCGAGCGATATGGCTGCATTGCAGGCTACCCTGATAAAACTTATCGCGGCAATCGATCGCTGACTCGCTACGAGTTTGCGGCGGGGTTGAATACGTGTCTTTATAGCGTTAACGAACTCATTGCAGCCAGCACTTCTAATTCGGTAAAGCAAACAGATTTAGAAACGCTAAAGAAACTACAAGAGCAATTCGCCGCAGAATTATCCACACTCGGAGGACGAATCGATTCTTTAGCAGCCAGAACGACTACGCTGGAAAACAATCAGTTCTCAACCACCACAAAAATTAACGGCTTCTCAGTGTTTGGGGTGCAGGGGCGGAGTGACAACCGTGCCGATCGCAACCCCAGAGATGGACAACGCGACACCGACGATCCGGGCACCCAGTTCAATCTGATCAATCAAAATTACATCTCTCTCACCACGCAGTTTAGCCCCCGCGACTACTTGTACATGGCAATCTGGAATCAAAAGGGAAGTGGCGATCCCCGCTTAACCAACGATGGCAGATTAGGCTACGATAGCGGCGAATTTGAACTGTATTTGAGTGACCTTAACTATCATCTGCTGGTGGGCGACAAACTGGCGATCGTGGTCGGAACTGAAGGCGTTTATACTAGTCTGGCGTTTCGAGGTCCAAACCGCGTAGAAAGCTCGTTTACAGGTCCGCTTTCTTATTTTGCACAACGCAATCCCATCTTAAATGTCGGCTTCGGACGCGGTGGCGTGGGTTTAGACTGGCAAATCGCCAAACGTGCCAGTCTACAAGCTTTCTACTCGACAAGTATTCCAGGATTCTTTCCCAATTCTCTGGGTGGAAAGGGGCACAACACTGGAGGCATACAGCTTGCACTCACCCCGGCAAATGCAGTGGATGTGGCGTCATATTACATTAGCGACTATTCACCAGATGGGGCGCTACTCAGCTACACCGGAGACGATCAACTCACGGCGATCAATCCCAACACGGGCACCTCTCAACCTCTCCAAACTAATGCTGTGGGGGCTACGGTGAACTGGCAACTCAATTCTCGTTTGACCTTGGGCGGCTGGTTTGGCTATACAAATTCTCGGATTCCAGGCGAATCGGGACGAGTAGAAACCACGAACTATGCCGTTTACCTCAACTTTCCAGATTTGTTTGGCAAGGGCAATTTAGGAGGAATTTATGTGGGGCAACCTCCCAAAATTACCAGCAGTACCTTACCTGTCAGGAACAATGTTCCCGATGCTTTGAATACAGGTTTAGGTCAGTCAGGTGGACAACCCGGAACAACGACCCATATTGAAGCCTTTTATCGGTGGCAGTTAAATGACAATATTAGCATCACTCCTGGACTGATTCTGATTTTGCAACCCGGACATACGAGAGATAGCGATGCGATCGTAGTGGGCGCACTCAGAACGACGTTTGCTTTTTGAAGCAGTTCACATCATTCCTTCACGAACTCTTTGCATTCTCAACTCAATTGTTCGGTAAGAGTACGCTTAGAGCTTGAGTCGTTTAGCCGCTAGGCTTTTGGAACGATCAGCTTTTTGACTTCAACCATGATTAAAACTTGTCATCGTCTCCTTGCTTTTAGCTTTCTCGGAACTGCATTTTTAGCGAGTCATTCAGCTTGTGCTGAAACGATCGCAGTTTCCATTCAACCCACCGCAACTGTAAGCTTCACAGATTTGACAGCAGACAATTCTGTGAATGTAGCAGCACCGATTCAGGAAAACGATCGCATCCTTTCTCAAGCCGAACCTGCACCAACGTCGGAGTCAAAACCACCAGAAGCAAACAATTCTCGAATTCCATTGAGCAGCAGAATCTTTGCCGTTTCTACCATGCAACAATAGACCTCCTGCATGAATAAACTTCTCGATATAAGCTCTCTCAGATCTCGCTCCGTTTAGGTCGGCTTGTGCCCCCTAAATCCCCCACTCTGGGGGACTTTGAGAAGATTTGCGGTTTCAAAGTCCCCCAGAGTGGGGGATTTAGGGGGCGTTCCCGGATTCGTGCAAGAGGTCTAATAAGCTTTTTTCATCCTTCAAAACATGCAATCTCGTTAGTTTTTATGGCAAAACTAGCGGGATATTTTGTGATGTGTATCTATCCACTTCGGGAACTTTAAGAATACTTCCTTGATCTGCTGTTTCTAACTTCATGAAAGCTAAATCTAGAATTCAATCCTACACTCAGCAAGGAGGACGGCTGCCACTGCGATCGCTCCTCGTCGTTCCCTTTGTATTGCAGATTTTCGCCGCCGTTGGGTTGACTGGATATCTGTCTTTGCGAAACGGGCAGCAAGCGGTCAACGATTTGGCATCTCAGTTGCGGGGTGAGGTGAGCAATCGCATCGATCAACAACTCGATAGCTACCTCGATACAGCGCGTCACTTAGCTCAGACCAACGCTGAGGCACTAAATTTAGGGTTGATAGATCCCCGAAATCAAGAAGAGTTGGGGCAGTATTTCTGGAAGCAAGTTCAACTTTTTAACATCGGCTATATCAGCTTTGGGTTAAAAACAGGAGAATTTTCAGCGGCAGGATATTACATTGGCAAAGATGTGATCATCGATCAGATTTCTCCCCAAAAATATAGCAACCGTGACAATTACACTTACTCAACAGACAAGCAGGGAAATCGCATTAAATTGCTTAATGTTTTCAAAGATTACCAATTTCAAAAAGAAGCCTGGTTTGATCAAGCCATTCAAGCCAACAAGCCAATGTGGAGCCAAATTTATCAGTGGGAAACCGAGCCATTTCCGCTCTCAATTTCAGCAAATAATCCGGTCTACGATCGCGACAAAAAACTGATCGGTGTCATTGGAGTTGACCAGCGTCTTTCACAAATTAGTGAGTTTTTACGACAGTTAAAGGTGAGTCCATCTGGAAAGGCATTCATTCTAGAACGAAATGGACTCATTGTTGCAAGTTCCAGTGTTGAACAGCCCTTTCAGCTTGTGAATGGTAAGCCCAAACGAATCACTGCCTCAGAATATCGTGATCCTTTAATTCAAGCGACCGGAAAGTATCTGGCAGAGCGTTTTGGTCGTTCGATTCAAATTCAAAATGTTCAGCAGCTTGATTTTGTGTTGAATGGTCAGCGTCAGTTTGTGCAAGTAACGCCCTGGAAAGATGAGTGGGGATTGGATTGGTTAGTGGTTGTGACTGTTCCTGAAGCAGATTTTATGGATCGCATTAACGCCAACACACGCACCACCCTTTTGCTGTGTCTCGGTGCTTTGGTGTTGGCAACCCTTTCAGGAATTTACACATCTCGCTGGATTACGCAGCCGATTTTGCGCTTGAGTCGGGCATCAGAAGCCATTGCTGATGGAAAACTCGACCAAACAGTAGCGTCGTCCAGCGTGAATGAATTGGGAATTTTAGCGCGATCGTTTAACCACATGACGCAGCAGCTTCATGACTCATTTACCGCTTTGCAAAAGACCAACGAAGAGCTAGAAAGCCGAGTCGAAGAACGAACGCAGGAACTTAGTCAAGCGAAGGAAACGGCGGATAATGCAAACCAAGCAAAGAGCGAATTTTT
>JAYVFW010000412.1:0-3290 GCA_043772715.1 Phormidesmis sp.
AGGGGGCAAAGGTCTCGGCAATGACAAATCAGAGGACTTGTGTGTACACGGTAGCGCTGATCGGTGATCAAATCCCATCCGCGAGGGAACACATCTCGCTTATGAGTTTTGACTCTCTTCCGACCAGTCCTAACACCTCTCCTATGAGTCTTTCATCATCTCCTGCAAGCTGTTTATAGTTGAGCGTGAGTTTTTGATAATCGCTTCCGACTCTTGGCATTTGGGTCGTGAGGGGTTGCACTGAGTTCACGAGTCTCTACGCCTCATCGACGAGTCTTTGCATCTCAATCGCGGACGATTGCATTTCTCCTACGAGTCTTTTGGTGTCCTCTTCGCAGCGATGAATGATGCGGTTGCCACTAAATGAGCAAGGCTAATCTCAGCGCCACCAATGCCAGCAGAATCATTGTAAACAATAGCTCGTAGACGATGAGGTCTAACTGATTGATAAACTTCTCGATGCTTTTCTGCAATGCTAGACCAGGAGAACTTGCGGCTAAATCCTTAACCCGCTAAACCTAGCTGGCTTCTCAACGCAGGATTAATTAAAAGATTGGCGAGTTCGTGGTTTAATCCCTCAATATCACGAGGATTAACTAACTTAATCAGCGAGTTGTTCTCTAATTCATCCTTAATCCCCTGCGATCGAGTCGCAATCACGGGCAATCCGTGCGCCATTAACGTCAGGAGCGATCCACTCTTAAGCGTCACCCCATGATTAAAAGGCAACACGCCAATATCAGCACCCGCTAGAAACTGAGAAGCCTTCTCAGCCTTTAGGTATCCGATCATGTAAACGTGGTTCTCTAGATTGAGTTGAGAAATTGTTTGCTTTAATTGCTGCCAATATTGTCGCGCATCTTCTCCGCTTAACGCCAAACTTTCAACGCCTCCGATCAATAACAATCGGGTATGAGGCTGACTTGCTAACACCTGTTTAAATGCAGGTAACAGTGTCTCTAAACCCTTGACAGGATGCAAAAAACCAAAGAAGGCAACGATCGCAACCTCATCCGACCAGCCGCAAGTCTGCAAAATCTGGTGTCGAGCAACAGCATGATCGATCATCGCAACTTCAACATCTGCGCCGATCGCAACCTGATAAACCGACCCTTGGAGCTGCGGTAAGCGATCGAGAATCACCTGTTTAGCGTCGCAGTTTGTGGTGATGATCGCGTCGCTGTGAGTGAGCAAAAAACCGTCTTCGCGATCCCACCGGCCGTGTTTTTGTCCCCAAGTTTTGAGCCACTCTAATAGCTTGGGTGGCACGATCGCAGGCTGCCATTCCCACCAGCCATATTCGTGAACTGTGGTGACGATCGGCTTGCGCCATCCTGTGATTCTGAGCAGCAAGAGAAGCAGAAAGATGGCGCGATCGAAGCCATCAGTCCCCGCCGCGTGTTGGAGGTGCAAAAAATCAGCCTGACTCTGATGCACGACCCTAACAAGCGCTAATAAGCTTCTGAGATGCCAATCTGGTACGACCCCCCAAACATCAGCACCTTGAGCGGCTGCAACTGTGGTTAAAACAACTGATTCAATGCCTAGTTGAGAAAGAGCAGTTCTCAGCCGATCGGTATAGTCAGCCACACCACAGCGATCGGGGGCATAAGTGCCAGCAATCAGCGCAATTCGACTCATTCTTTAGAGTGTTTTCAGGGTCATTCACACAATTGTGGTGCAGTGTGATGTCTATTGAATCTACTTTGCGATAGAAAAGACCTCCTGCGTGAATCCTTTTGCCCCACTTCGTGAGGAGGGCTTTAACTATTCGTGCAGGAGGTCTAAACTTAAGATCCTTAGAGTTTCTCTAGCTGGTGGCGCAGGTGGCTGCTGAGAAAGTCAATGCTGGTCACGACGAGCAGCAGCAAGAGCATCATGGTTGTCGCTTTAGAGTATTCAAACCCACGAATATAGTTGACCAACTCAAAGCCGATTCCCCCTGCACCAACAACGCCTAAAACCGAGGCAGAGCGGATATTGTACTCAAACATATAAAGGGTATATCCTAATCCGAGCGGCAGCACTTGCGGCAAGATGCCATACTGAGCAACTTGGCTCCATGAGGCACCGCCCACTTGCAGCGCTTTGATGGATTCTGGATCAACTGCTTCGATCGCTTCTTGATAAAATTTTGCTAAATAGCCAATCGTATAGATTGACAGCGCTAATGTTCCAGCAGTCGCTCCTAGCCCGGTAGCCGACACAAAGAAGAGTCCCAATACAATTGAGGGAACAGTTCGCACAGCATTTTGCAGCAAGGTTGCACTCCAGCGCAGCCAATCAGGGGTAAGATTTTGAGCCGACAAAACCGCGATCGGAACTGACAAAACTGCGCCGATCGTCGTTCCCCAAAGCGACATTTGCACCGTCTCAATCAGCGCTCGAATCGCCACATCAGTGACGCTTAAGTCGGGCGGAAACAGACGATAAATAAAGTCGATCATATGAGGAACGCTTTTTTGCAGCAGCGTTCCATTAATTTTTAATCCTTGCAGTGCCCATCCATACACTAGAACCAGTGCCGCAAGGATCAAAAAGAGCTTGCTTTTAGACACAATCCAGCGAAGCTTTACCCGAACGTCTTTCATCGCTCAACCTGCTCAGCAGTTTTAAAGTGGGCAGCCAGGTTGTGACAGTCGCCGTCATAAAGAATTCGTCCCGCTTCAAAAATTAGGGCACGTCGGGCATAGGTTTGAGCGATCGCGAGGTCGTGCAAGACACTAATTACGGTCATGCCTTGATGATTCAGTTGTGCCAACAGTTCCATTACGTGCCGCGTGGCTAACACATCAAGTCCGGCGGTTGGTTCATCTAGCAAAAGAATCGAGGGAGACTGCATCAGCAGTCGGGCGATCGCCACTCGTTGCCGTTGTCCGCCGCTCAATCGGCGCGTAATTTGATGGGCAGAGTCGCGCAGTCCAAACTGATGCAGCAGTTTGGATGCTTGGGCGCGATCGCGCGAATCAAATCCAAGTAGAGTTTGCCACGACGATCGTTGCCCCAATCGCCCGCACAGCACATTGTCGAGCGCCGTCAGTTGAGGCACAAGTCCACCTCCTTGAAACAATATGCCAATCTCTCGTCGAATTTGAGGAATCGTTGCCGCTTGGATTGGAGTGTAATGCACATGAGCAGATCCTGACTGAATCGGCACTAGACCCAGGAGAGATTGTAGCCAGGTTGACTTGCCTGCGCCATTTAAGCCCAAAACCGCAACAAATTCTCCTGGCTGAATGGTGCAAGTGACACCTTGCAGAGCCGATCGGCGCAAAGACGGCAAATAAGCC
>JAYVFW010000413.1:0-3279 GCA_043772715.1 Phormidesmis sp.
GATATCGAGGAAGCTACCCCACGCAGCATCCAGGCAATGTTTTGCCAACATTCCTCGACTCATCATTTTGAGGTTGAGGTCTTCGGCAAAAATCATGCCGACTTCATTACAAAGTTGGTGAGCCGTTTGAAAGTGAAACTCTCGTCTGGTGGTGTGAATTTGTTCATGCAAGCGTCGAATCTTGGCTTGTGCTTTCCGGTAGTTGGCAGAACCCTTCTTTTTGTTTCTCAGTTTGCGTTGCAGCCATTTCAGCTTGCCTTGCAAGTCCACAAAAAAGCGGGGTCTTTGAATCAACTGTCCGGTCGAAACTGCCAAGAACTTTTCCAGTCCCAAATCGATGCCAATGGGTTCACCATGCGGCAAAATATCGGGCACTTGAACATCACATTGCAGAATCAGTTGAGCGTACCAGCCCGATGCTTTCTTCACCACGCGCACCTGCTTGAGGTCGAACCCATCGGGAATGGGACGATGCAGGTTGATGGGCACCAATCCCACCTTCGGCAGCTTAATCTGAGTCCCTCGGAGTGGGCTTGCCTTGAACTGCGGAAACACGAACGAGCGAATCTGCCCAAACTTCTTGAAGCGCGGGAATCCAAATTCTTGCTCTTTCATGAACTTGAAGGACTTATCCAAGCGCTTCAGGATGTCTTGCAGCACTTGTGCATCGACTCTCTGAAGGTCTGGGAGGTCTTTCTTAGCTTGGGTCAGGGCTTTCTTTTGCGTGTAGTAGTCGGGATAGGGTACGTCTGCTGGGATGATGTATTCCGCTTTGATACTGCAAGCATTGACCGCACACTTACGCGAATTGATCCAGTCTTTGCGCTCTCGCAAAGCAAAGTTGTAGACCTTGCGACATTGCTCCAACCAGAACAGCATTTCCGCTTCCTGGATGAGGTCTGGATAGATTCGGTAACTGTAGGTCAGGCTCAACATTTGATAATTCTAGCACATTTATCAATTCTGCTAGAATGCCTAAGAGAGTGGCGTTTTCTCGTCGATGCCAAGTCCTTGCTCAACTGCGTTTCGCGTCGTTCAAGGCAGCAACTCGTCAACGCCCTGGCTTTCATCCCACACCAAATCAGAGATTATGGTGTGGGATCTCCCGCCGAGTTAGCTAGACTGGCTCAACAACTCTGTCTTGTTCCCAAACAACTGATTGATCCATCACTCCACACTCTGCAAATGTCTTGGCGGCTCTGAGTGCTGCATTCAGTCCAACGCAGAGCTTTGCAGCATAAACACCTTCTTGTCCTCCAACTACCAAACTTTCATCTGAGTCTAACTTCGACAGATCAACAACGTAATGGAACCTCTCATTATCGAATGTTAGATACACCACATATTTGCCCTTGCCACCCCCAACAGACATATGAGTTTCATCGTCGGTTTCTAAAGTGACTAAAGTCTTGTAATGTCCATCTAGCTCACTGATTGCCGTTTCGATTTCTGCCCAATCCTTAACTCGTTTTAATGAACCTTTATTCTGATTTCCTTGCCAATTTTCAACTGAGAATTTTGAAATAAACATAACAATCTCACTTCAGCTTCATGACTTCGCGACCGCTAGGACTGATAACTTCTAACTGCCCTAGGTCAAGCTGTTTAGCCATTCCTTTCACACCTCCATTTTGACCACAGGCTCGGCAAAGATCTCGATCAACGATTAAACGTGCTGAACCTCCTCTAAGTCCTGAATCAAAAGCTTGCTGAAAAGCATCAGCTTCAGCGTGTGTACGACTGATTGGATTTACTCTAAGTGTAATAGTCCTACGGACGAGATTATTAGCAGAGTTAATTCCAAAGAACAATAGTCCGGACAGTCTTTTGAACGGCTTCACAAGGCTTTCAGGGCTTACAGTTTCAGGATCGAGCTATTTTTTCAAAGTTAGTTCTACCCCTGACTTTGATCATAAGATTCTGTCCACGGCTGAATCAGGGTTTGAGGCTCAAAATCTGCTCAAATTTTGTCCGGAGCATTGAAAGAAGCTCTCTCCATTCATTTCTAGTTTGGCAATTGTGGCGCGATCGTCCTCACTACCAGCCGAAGGAAGCCCAAGTTGCTGCCTGTAGTCTGCCAAATCCCGTAAAGCGTCAATCAATTTTCGCTCCCAGACCTATCCAGCAACAGTCGATCGGCAACTCCCAAAATTCCTGCAAGCAACACCCATCCGATCGTATTGATCCGGGCATCGAACAACGTAATATCCAAAAAGCTGAACAATGAACAGGCAGAGAATGCCATCAGAAACGTGAAATAGATCAGCCGATCGCCATCCATATTCCTCAGCGTCAACACTCCCTGAGCCATCACCCAACCGACTAAGCCATACAACAATAATGCGGCTGGAATTCCCGCTTCAGCCGAGATCATCAGCAACAAATTGTGCGGATGCCCCAGCCAATAGTGCATTTGAGCGTCATAGAGTTGCGTAAAGTTTCGCAAGCCCCAACCTGTAAGCGGACGCTGTTGGGCAAGTGACCAAGCAAACTTCCACTGAGTCGATCGCAGTTGAGCTACGGGACGATCGCCATACATCTGATCATTCAACCTTGCCCAAAAGAACGCTGGAACGACTAGCCGAAACCAGGTCTGAAAGGGCAGGGGCGCAAAAGCCGCACCTAACATCACTCCAGCAATCGCGGCAACAATGCCAACTAGCCAACGCCAGCCTTGATAGAGCGCAAAAGCCAGACAAGCCAGCAGCGCGATCGCCCAAGCGTTCCGAGAGTTGGTGAGAATGAGCGAGATCGTGTTGATTAAGACAACGCTTCCTAAAAAATACCAGTGTCGGGTTTGTTTGGCAGACTCAACCCACAGCCCCAGCCCCAGCCCGAAAACCACTACAAAATAGCTCGCCAACACATTCGCATAAGTAAACACTGATGCCATGCGTCCGGGCGGGTTGCCAGTGGGTGCGATCGTCCACTCGATCAAGCCCCACAGCAAAGAAGGATGTCCGCCCCAACTTAGGTAAAGTTGACCCAAGCCAATCAGCGTCACTGGAATTGACGTAAGAACAAGAATCCAGGCAATGCGCCGCAGTTGAGCCGGAGTCTGAATCAAGACACCCAGCGCCGGAAAAACGATAAAAAAGGGCAGAAAGTTGAATAGTCCTAGAAAGGCAGTTTCGCGGTTGAAGGCAAAGCCAGCGGTGACAAACAGCCAAACGCCCAGCAACAAAAATCCGAGATGGAGAGGCTGACGAATCAGAGATTTATACTGTCGTCTCCAAATATCCAGCGATGTCACCAGTAGGGCAACGCCGCCCAAAAACG
>JAYVFW010000414.1:0-3278 GCA_043772715.1 Phormidesmis sp.
CCCCCTTTTTAAGGGGGATCTAGGGGGATCGACCCCCTTTGCAATTGACAGGAAGATCCCCCAACCCCCTTAAAAAGGGGGCTAAGAAAAAGTTGCACATCGCCCATAACAAACCCAGACCCTGCTGGAAATGACCGCTCCAAACTCCGATAGACGCTCTTGAGCCAAGTGCAAACCTAGAAATGATCAACTCTTCAGAATTCGTGATTCAATTTTGGGGCGTTCGGGGCAGCATTCCCGCTCCGGGTGGCGAAACCGTTCGCTATGGGGGCAACACCTCCTGCCTAGAAATGCGGGTGGGTGGCAAACGCCTGATCTTTGATGGCGGAACGGGTCTACGGGTTCTAGGCAAACAATTGCTAAAGCAAACGCCCGTTGAAGCCTATATGTTCTTCAGCCATTCTCACTGGGATCATATTCAAGGATTTCCATTTTTTGTGCCGGCATTTGTGCCGGGTAACTGCTTTCACATCTATGGCGGCGTGGCACCCAACGGCGCAACCATGAAGCAGCGTCTCAGCGATCAAATGCATCATCCTAATTTTCCGGTGCCGATGCAGGTGATGAAGTCAGACATGAAATTTCATGACTTGATGCCGGGGGATGTGATTCAGCTAGACGATATTACGATCGAAACAGGCCCGTTAAATCACCCCAATTCAGCCCTGGGATATCGCGTCACCTGGCAGGGGCGCACTGCCGTTTATGCGACTGACACTGAGCATTATCCCGATCGCATCGACGAAAATCTGGTTTATCTCTCGCGTGATGCAGATGTGCTGGTCTATGACGCTTGCTACACCGACGAAGAATATCATGACCCCAACGCATCCAAAATTGGCTGGGGGCACTCAACCTGGCAAGAAGCGCTGAAAGTTGCTCAGGTAGCTGGCGTGAAGAAAGCCGTGATGTTTCATCATGACCCTAACCACGATGATGATTTTCTCGACCAAGTAGAATCTCAAGTTCAGACCATTTTCCCCAATAGTTTGATGGCGCGGGAAGGGATGATTTTGCCTGTTTAGCAATGGTTAAGATTTGACTGCCACTAGCGATTGAGTTGCTTTGCTAATCTCATCGAGCTTCTGAGCTGCCGCCCCTTGGGTCAGCAACGATGCCGCTTTGGCAAGCCCTGCGTCTAGATCTGGGCAAACGCCACAGCGCCACAGATAGAACCCGCCGTTCCAAATGGCGGCTTGCGTTAGCTCAGACGGTTTGCCTGCTAACACTGCTCGCACGGCTTCGACCCATTCATCAGTTGGGCTGAGGGGCACTTCTTTAGCGGCTAACCCAGAGTCGCGAGGCGCAAGACAGAGCCGTTCAAACTCAGACGGGTTTGCACCGATGATCGCCGTGCGATCGCGCGGCAAATCACAGCTTCCTTCTAGCCCTTTGACGGTTGTGAAATTTGTGATGCCGCGGCGAGCAAAGGCATCGCGAATCATGTTTTCGGTCGGTGGATGGACAAACCCACAAACGACGTGAGCCTCTCCTGCATAAGGTGACCACATCAGCTCTAATGTGGCAAACGGGGGACGTTTGCCAATTTGGTCGCGATAAGTTACCAGTCCTGCTGCGAGCGGAAAGTGATTGGTCAAGTAGACAAATCCTAGCCCTGTGGTTTCTAAAACGTGCTGAACGCGATCGCGAGAAAGCCGTTCCCAATGAATCCCTAATCCCTGCCAAAGTTCGATCAGGGGCACCCCTTCCTTAGTAGGCATACGATCGCCCCCGTGCAAAATCACAGGTACGCCTGCGCTGGTCAAAATCAGCGCGGTTAAAGGACTGATCGGGGCAGTGCGCGATCGCCCATCGTAAGGCAAACACATCACCGTGACGGGGTAGGCAGACGCGATCGGTTGAAGAGTAGGTCCCAACGCTTCGTAAGCGTCTAGCATTCCTGCCAGTTCTTCTCCAGTCGGTCGCTTAATGCGATGGGCGATCATAAAAGCCCCAATTTGGGCAGGGGTTGCTTCTTGCAGCAGCATCATCTGAGTCGCTGCTTTTGCCTCAGCGCGGCTCAAATCTTCCCCGGTATGAGGTCCGCTGCCCACTTTTCGCAGTAGCTCTCTAAATGCGTTACTCATAGTTTCTGCCCAAGCAACCTTAAGAATTTTATTGCAGACGCTTATCGTCCCACGATTTGCGAGGCGGCTAGCTTTGTCAGGGCAGGCAAAGATAAAGGGCTACCTGCTGAAGCGGGCTGATGCATTAGCTCATGGACAAGCGATCGAAAGCGTTGAATTGGGGGAATTTGTAAGCGATCATGGGTAGTCACCAGCACAACCTGACGAATCAGGGTCGGGTCAGCCGTTGCTCTCGATGCCAAAGTCGGGTCGAGATGGACATCGTGAATCGCGCCTTGGGGCAATAGAGCAATCAATTCACCTTGACGGACAATGCCTCGAAATGCGTCTAGAGTGTTAAGTTCTAGAACGGCATTTAAGGCGACACCCTGACGCTGAAACTGTTCTTGCACCAGTCGCTGCATTCCATATCCATCTTTAAACACGACCTGCGGGTAGCGGACTAACTCTGTCCAGGGCACTTCAGCATATTGGGTGAGCGGATGGTTTGCTGCCATTAACACTTTGACAGGCTCATCATATAAGACATCGACGACCATCTCAGGATTGGCGGTCAAAAAGCGGTTATTCATGACGATCGCTAAATCTACCAGCCCATCTTTGAGGACTTTGAGGGCGCGATCGCTGCCTAGAGAGGTCACTCGCAGTTGCACTTCTGGGTGTTCTTGGCAAAATTGTTGCAGCACAGGCGGCAAGTGAAACGCGCAAACGGAGTGAATTGCTGCAACACAAAGCTCTGGCTGTTTGCCTTCTAGCAAGTCTGCTAGCTCTTGAGTGGCGGCACCCCATTCGTTCCAAATTTTGCGAGCGCGGGGTAAGAGGCGATCGCCCGCGATGGTCAGCTTGGCTTGAGCCGATCGATGCAGCAAGGGCAACCCGACTTCTGCTTCGAGTCCTTGAATTTGGCGACTGATGGTAGATTGCGTCACATTACAGTGGCGGGCGGCTTGTTGAAAGCTCCCAGTTTCTGCAACGGCGAGAAATGCCTGCAACTGCTCTAGACGCATGGATTTGTATTGAGGATGACACTTATTAGTGACCTTAACGAATTCGACGAAAAAGTTTAGTAAGAGTTGATACAGGTTGAGGACAAAGAACGGTTGAGTGATGGATTTTAACGTGAATTTGATGAAGCTTTTCGCTGCGGTTGCCAACCCGGGCTGCCCCCTAAATCCCCCAAGTCTGGGGGAC
>JAYVFW010000415.1:0-9504 GCA_043772715.1 Phormidesmis sp.
CTTCAGCCCCCTAAATCCCCCATTCTGGGGGACTTTGAGCTAAGACTCTGGTTTCAAAGTCCCCCACTCGTGGGGGATTTAGGGGGCAAAAGTCTCGGCAATGATAAATTAGAGGACTTTTACAGGTTATTTAATCCACGATCCTAAGTTAAAATCGCGCCACCCATTAAACGCTGATAGCGATATTCAAGTTCGGCTTTCATGACTGACCATTTTTCGAGAGTGGGGTCTTTCTCGATCGTTCTCTCCGCCGCATTTCTCGCAAGTTCCAACACCTCTTGATCTTCGACTAAACTTGCCAGCGCAAAATCTGGTAAACCCGATTGTCGAGTGCCCAACACTGCACCGGGACCGCGAAAGCGCATATCCATTTCTGAGATAAAAAATCCGTCTTGAGATTGCTCTAACACCTTGAGCCGTTGACGCGCCGTTTCGGTTTTAGAACTGCTCATCAGCAGACAAAATGACTGAGCCGCGCCGCGACCCACTCGACCTCTTAGCTGGTGCAGTTGCGATAGCCCAAAGCGATCGGCGTGTTCGATCAGCATCACTGACGCATTGGGCACATCGACCCCCACTTCGACCACTGTTGTAGACACCAGAATTTGAGTTTGGTTCTCTCGAAATTGAGTAATCGACTCGCCTTTCTCAGCAGAAGTCATGCGCCCATGCAGCAAGCCGACTTTAAATTCGGGAAAGACTTTTTCTTGCAGTTCTTGATGTTCGTCGATCGCTGATTTCAAATCCAATTTTTCTGACTCTTCAACTAAAGGCAACACCACATAAATCTGGCGACCTTGCGCGACTTCACGACGCATTAACTCATAGGCTTTTAACCGTTCTCGCCCCGCTAGCACTGTGGTTTGAATCGCTTTACGACCCGGCGGCAGTTCATCGATTTGACTGACATCTAAATCGCCGTGGAGCGTCAACGCCAGCGTTCGCGGAATGGGCGTTGCGGTCATGGTCAACACATGAGGATGCTCACCTTTTTGCTGAAGTTTTGCCCGTTGCTGAACGCCAAAGCGATGCTGTTCATCAATCACCACTAAACCCAAGCGATTGAAGTTTACCGTGTCTTGAATCAGAGCATGAGTGCCGACGAGTAAGGGCAATTCTCCGGTTTCGAGTTGGGCATGAATTTCGCGGCGTTTTGCTGCTTTGGTCGAGCCTGTCAGCAACTCCACGGGCAGATTCAGCAAATTGAACCAACTGACCAATTTTCGATAGTGTTGTTCTGATAACACTTCGGTTGGAGCCATTAGCGCACCTTGATAGCCCGACTGAATCGCGGCTAAAAGAGCGATCACGGCGACTACCGTTTTTCCTGATCCGACATCGCCTTGAACGAGACGATTCATCGGAACGGGTTTTTGCAGATCATTGAGAATGTCGTTGACGACTCGATTTTGAGCGTTTGTGAGCTTAAAAGGCAACTGTTTGTAGAAATCATCGATCAGCTTGCCAGTCGGGGCAACCACGGCGCTGGCTTGAATTTGCTGCTGATTTTTGCGACGGTTGAGCAAGCCCAGTTGCAGATAGAAGAACTCATCAAAGACGAGGCGACGACGGGCAGATTCTAGCGCGTCACTATCAGGCGGAAAGTGAATTTGAGAGATCGCCTCCGCGATGCCGATCAAGCCATATTCGTCACGCAGACCTTTAGGAAGCGCTTCTTGCAGGCGATCGATCGCCCCCAAAGCCGTGATCATCGTTCGACGCACTAATTCTGCACCAACACCCTCGGTAAGCGCATAAATGGGCACAATTCGCCCCACCGTCATTGAGTCGATCGCATCATCAGCCTGACCCAAAATCTCTAAATCAGGATCGTCTAAGGTCATGCCAAACTTGGTTTCTTTGGCTAATCCCGATGCGGAGATCGTTGCTCCGACGGGATATTGACGCTTTTGTTGTTCTTGCCAACCGCGATTGCTGTAGCGAGTTCCGGCAAAAAAGCGGCTGATTTTCATCTGTCCGGTCGAGTCGCGGATCACGAGTTCGACGATCGTCAACTTACTATTACGCGGACTGGTAAAGCAGCTACAGCTTTTCACTGTGCCGATCAGGGTGACGGTTTCACCCGCTTGCAGCTCTCGAATCTTAACCTGACGAGCATAGTCAAGGTGATCGCGTGGGTAGTAATAGAGCATATCTCTCACGGTGAGCAGCCCTAATTTTGCTAGCTTCTCAGCGATTTTAGGTCCGACTCCGGGGAGATAGGTGAGGGGTTGATCGAGCGAGATGTTGTGATTAGATTCGACGATCGGACCCGTGCGGGCAGCAACCACTTTTTTAACGGCGGGTTCTGTCAGGTTTTTTGCCGTGTCGTCGGCTGCCTTTTTGACTTGATAGAGAAACCGTCGCGTCTCGGCAACCAAATGCTGACGCTGAGAAAACGTCAAATCGCCATATTTGGCAAACTGTGAGGCGATTTCTTGACAGCGTTCGCGATCAGGATCAGGCAACGCCACATCAGGTTGACTGAAATTGAGATGCAGAAATTCGCCGAAGTGATATTGATTTCCCTCCAGGTTGTTAAATCCATGCTCTGCCTCAACCGACAAAGCTTTTTGCAATCTCACCAGATCCATCTGTTAAAAAAGCGAGCGATTAGAAATAGAGTCTATGTACTATTTTTAATCATTTATTGGACTATTTGCTTCGATGAAGTCTAGCAAAATTTGCTGATGAGTTGTGTTCAACGGTCGAACTTGATTGGCTCGATCGGAAAAACACTCCCCTCGCACAATATCATCTCGCGAGAGTAACCCCAGATCCCACCCTTCCATTAAGACAAGATTCTCTAGCCCGACCGTTAGCGGTGCCTGGAAGACGTGACGAAGCACCTTTTCGTCAGCGTAGTTCTTGAATCTAGTCACACTTGGCATCGTGTAGCCAATTTCTTCGATCAAGTCTCGCACAACGGCGACTTCTGGACTTTCTCCAGGTTCAATGTGTCCGCCAAAAAAGCCCCAGCAGCCCGGATGGACGATGCGGGGATCGTTGTCTCTAAGCTGCATCAAAAATCGGTTCTCTCGATAGAGAATGGCGATCGCCACCTGAACTCGATCGTCGCCCCCATCATTCATGTAATTTCATCCCGGCACACTACACTTTGTTGGCTGAAACGGGTTCGGTGGCTCCTTCTTGCTCAATATAAACCGACCCTTGATCCTGACCATTCAACAGAATACGCTGATAACGGACTTTTCCGGTGACTTTTACCTCAGTTCCGGGAGCAGGGGGCGCACTTTTTGTCACCACCCAAACTTTGCCCGTTGCATCTTGAAGCTCATAGGCACTCAGACCTGCTAACGGCGCTTGGGCAACAATTTTGCCCTGCAAGTGTACCGTAAAATTTGTTTTCTGCTTTTGCAAATCGCTGATTTTGGCGGTGCTAAAGTCCAGAGTTGAAAGCACGGATTCAGGATGAAACTGTGCCTGATCAGCCTGTAGAATCGGACGACTACAGCCCAGTAACCCCACCAAAAGAGACAGCTCCAACCCGCGTGTGAGAATTGAGAAGTGCGATCGCATACCTCACCTAACTGCTTTAAAAAATGTCCGCACCATCAAAATTTGATTTAGCCACATTAAATGGCTAGACGAAAGGCATTACAAGATAGACTGAATTTGCAAAACGAGGACAGGCTTGTCAATGTGTTAGCATACATCTCCCTATTTTTGCTCAACGATCGTACTCTTCTCTGAAATAAAAGATACCAAGAGTATTCAGAATTTTGGATTCGGTCTTTTAACTCAAAATTCGTCGCTCACCTTTATGACAGCCCAACTTCTCGACGGCAAAGCTCTGGCTCAACGAATGCAGGCAGAGTTAGCCCAACAAGTCCAAATTCTGCAAGCAAATCACAAACGTCCTCCCGGTCTAGCCGTTTTGATGGTGGGTGACAACCCGGCGAGTGCTGCCTATGTGCGAAATAAAGAACGGGCTTGCACGATCGTCGGGATTGCTTCTTATGGCAAACATTTTCCAGCCGATGCAACTCAAGCCGAGTTAGAACAGACCATCCACGAACTCAACCAAGACGATCGGGTAGACGGCATTTTAGTCCAGTTACCTCTCCCAGATCATCTCGATTCTGTCGCGTTGCTCAATCAAATCGATCCCGATAAAGATGCCGACGGGCTACACCCTAATAATCTTGGGCGTTTGGTGCGCGGAGAACCCGGCTTGCGAAGCTGTACGCCTGCGGGTGTGATGCGGCTTTTAGAAGAATATCGAATTGATCTCAGCGGCAAACAAGCGGTGGTCATCGGTCGAAGTATTTTGGTTGGCAAACCGATCGCGCTTTTGCTGCTCGAAGCAGACGCGACGGTGACGATCGCGCACTCTCGATCTCATGACTTGGGCGCGATCGCTCGCAGCGCTGACATTTTAATCGCAGCCGTAGGTCGCCAAGGGCTGATCACGCCTGAGATGGTCAAACCGGGCGCTGTCGTCGTCGATGTCGGCATTAATCGCATTACCGACGCAACGGGCAAAAGTCGATTAGTAGGAGACGTTGATTTTGAGGCAGTCCAACCCGTTGCCGGATATTTAACCCCAGTTCCAGGTGGAGTTGGCGCGATGACTGTGACCATGCTGTTGCACAATACAATATGGAGCTATTCTCAAAAGTTCGCGGGGTCAGCCAGATCAAATTCTGAAACCTAGAGAGGATGTTAGGAGGGAAACATGGTAGTGACGGATGAAACACAATTTTCAAAACGAGCCTCTCAGTTTGACTTATGCGCTTATCTATCGACTCAGCAAGAACGGGTAGAAGCTGCCCTCGATCGCTCCCTCCCGGTAATCTACCCTGAGCAGATTTATGAGGCGATGCGCTATTCGCTGCTGGCAGGTGGCAAGCGGTTGCGTCCGATTCTTTGTCTGGCGACCTGTGAACTGATGGGCGGCACGATCGAGATGGCAATGCCGACTGCCTGTGCGCTTGAAATGATTCACACCATGTCGCTGATTCACGACGATCTGCCCGCGATGGATAATGACGACTATCGCCGGGGCAAGCTGACCAATCACAAAGTTTTTAACGAAGCCGTCGCGATTTTAGCCGGAGATGGCTTGCTGGCATACGCTTTTGAACACATTGTTGAAGAAACTAAAAATGTTCCGGCAGATCGCTTGATGAAGGTGATTGCCCGTCTCGGTCGTGCGGTAGGTGCGGCGGGGCTAGTCGGTGGGCAGGTCGTCGATCTGCACTGCGAAGGCGCGTGTGATGTGAAAATTGAAACGCTCAACTTCATTCATGCCCACAAAACGGCTGCCTTGCTCGAAGCCTCGGTTGTGAGTGGTGGCGTGATTGCAGGCGCATCAGACGCAGACGTGCAGCGATTGTCTCGATATTCTCAAGCGATCGGACTGGCTTTTCAAATTGTCGATGACGTGTTAGACATCACCTCGACGCAAGAAGAGTTGGGCAAATCGGTCGGAAAAGATCTGCGCGCTCAAAAAGTTACCTATCCCAGCTTTTGGGGCATTGAAGAGTCAAAACGCCAAGCTCAACAGCTAATCGAGCAAGCCAAATCAGAAGTCGCAGGCTATGGCGATCGCGCCTTGCCCTTAATGGCGATCGCCGACTTCATCACCGCTCGAACTCACTAAAAAACGCATCACGCTATAAACCATGCAGGACTTTGGCGATTTATTAGATAACAGAGTGCTGCTAGTTGCAATCTTTGCTTGTTTATTAACTCAAGCAACTAAGCTCATTGTTGAACTGATTAAGAATCACAAATTAAATTTTCGGGTTGTTGTCGAAAGCGGGGGGATGCCGAGTTCTCACTCTGCGCTAGTGACCGCGCTGGCGGCAGGGGTGGGGCAAACGTCAGGATGGGCAAGCAGTGAATTTGCGATCGCCACGATCGTCGCCATTGTTGTGATGTATGACGCAGCAGGCGTTCGTCAAGCTGCCGGAAAGCAAGCTCGAATTTTGAATCAAATCGTTGATGAATTCTTCCAGGGAGAGCATCAATTTGCTGAAGAGCGTCTCAAAGAATTATTGGGACATACGCCCTTTCAAGTTATTGTCGGGTCAATTTTAGGCATCGCTATCTCATTTGGCGCAGAATTCGTCTTTGGTCGATGAGGCGCGATCGATTCAGCGCGATCGCCTATCGTTCTCCAACCGCAGAGGGAGAAATCTGGACGCTAGACTTCAGCAGGGTGACGCGGCGGCTGTCTACGACCATGACAGAGAAGCCGCGATCGCTCAAGCTCTGCAACATAGAATTTGCTGCCTTTTGATCAGGGGTATGCGCTGCTAACAAATAAGGACGCTGCCCATATGACACTAATCCCACGTCTTTTTTAAGTGCCTGCTGTAGCTGAGTCGCTAACTCTGGCTTGTTAAAATAGCTCACCAAAACTGCGTAGCCTACACCGAGCGGTTGAGGATCATACTTCAAGGAATTAAAGGAATTTGTCACACCCGCTGATGGAGGATTCGCAATTCTAGAAGGACTTTGAGACGCATTTCCTACCGCAGATCGTGCAACAAAGGCTTGCAGTCCAACAGTTTCAGTTAGATATTGCGCCCAAGAACTGGCGGTTTCTACGGTGTTAAACCCACTGACGCGAGTTACCACATCGTCAAAATAGCGACAAACCGTCGTGTTAGCAGTGGCAGGCAACACTTTGCGTAACTTATCTTGAACGTCTGGCGTTTTGCTCACCACCAACAGCAGATATTCGCCAGAGTTGGGGGGCTGACACTGCGGATTAGTTTGAGCGATCGCTCTCCCAGGGAACTGTAAAGCGATCGCGTGTGGAGTTGCCACCAACAGCCCGACGATCGCGGGGAGTGCCTTCAACCTAATCCAATCAGAGCGCACGATCGTCGGAACCATAGGTTTTTTTAGCTGCAAATATCTGGGTTGGATCAGTAAATTCGCAGATTATCACGAAACGGCAGCCAGAGAAGCCAACGGCTGAGGAATCGTTTCTGAAACCTGGAATTCACCTGTGATCACATATTCTAGCCTCAGCTTTAACCAGGTAATAAATTGTTTGTTGGTTGACACGATCGCTGCCGCAGGTTGAGGACACTGGACTTTGATTGTCGCTAATTCAGGCGCTTCGAGAAACGCAGGCTGTTTGACGAGCCAGAAATCAATTTCTTTTTCGTTTTCCTGATAGTTGCGAGTTCGTTCTTTGAAGATTTCGTCGATCGGTTCGTCTTCGGTCAGAAATTTCTGGCTAGCTAAAACGTAGTAATAAGTCGTCATTACACTTTTCCTTGAATCACTTGTTTCATTTCTCGGACGGCGCGTTCTAACCCCACTAAGGCAGCTCGGCTGATAATGGTATGTCCAATATTCAATTCTTCCATGCCTGTGAGACAAGCGATCGGGTAAGCGTTCCAATAAGTGAGTCCGTGTCCGGCATTGACGCGCAACCCGGCGGCGATCGCGTGTTCGCAGCCCTCTGCTAAGATTTGCAACTCTTTGGCGCGGCTGTCTTCGGTGTGAGCCTCGGCATACTGTCCGGTGTGCAGTTCGATAAATTTTGCCCCCGTTGCAGCAGAGGCATCGATTTGGGAGCGATCGGCATCAATAAACAAACTAACGGGAATCTGTGCGCCCTGAAGTTGACTGACGACAGATTTCATGCGGTCTAGCTGTCCGGCGATGTCTAAGCCGCCCTCAGTGGTGACTTCTTCGCGCTTTTCGGGCACGAGCGTCACATAATCGGGCTTGATGGTGAGGGCGATCGCCACCATTTCATCAGTCGCCGCCATTTCTAGATTTAAATGCGTTCGCACGGTTTGTCGCAGCAGTTGCACATCGCGATCTTGAATGTGCCGCCGATCTTCACGCAGATGAACGGTGATGCCATCGGCTCCGGCGAGTTCTGCTAAGACAGCCGCCGCGATGGGATCAGGTTCTACCGTGCGGCGAGCTTGCCGAATAGTGGCAATATGATCAATGTTGACTCCGAGTGTAGGCAAAACGGTTTTCTCCGAAGCTTTCGACCCTGATTTTAACGTGTCTGATGAGTTGTCATGTTGCTGAATTTGCCCTCACCCTAGCCCTCTCCCACAGGAGAGGGAACAAGATTCTTAGCTCTCCTCTCCTGCGGCTACCGTGTATGCACAAATTGATTTAAGTTTAGATTTCTGGGGGTTTGCCCCCTAAATCCCCCAAGTTGGCAGGGCTGATCTATTGAAAAAAGGAAAACAGACGCGGGATGTCACGGGCAAGCTGACGAATCCCTTTCGTGACCGAGGCAAAGCCATTGGCTCGAAACAGATTGACCGCGATGGTGCGAACAATGGCGAAGTTTGTCAGGGCATGACCATCACATACCGGGGCACTGTCCTCCTGTAACACCTTGTCTTTGACCCAATGCAGGCAGTTCTCAATCTGCCAGTGGTGGCGAATGCCTTGGGCAAAAGCCGCCGCCTCCAAGGTGAGTGAACTGATATAAAATACCGTTTCACGGAACGGAATTTGGTCACGAGTGCCCTGACGCTCGACTTGAATCACCCGTTGCACGCCCACCCAGGCAGGGTCAATGTCCACGGGTGGGACAAACACCGAGACGGTGCGTTGAGTGTGCCGCTCACGGGTCTGCTCAGTTTGGCAATCGAGACTTAAGGGCGGAACAGACTGCGCTTGAGCGTGCAGCAGCTTGAACAAATCTGTTCCCCAGCATGGATGGGAAAGGCTTCTGCCGCCCACGCATTGAAGGCAATCACCAATGCCGCAAAGTTTACTCGCACCATCACCCGGTGCAAGGTCGAAAATGAGGGCAGACGCTTGTAGGGCAATTCCAGGACTTCAATTAAACTGCTTTGATGACGAGCCACAAAGTCTTCTAAGGCGCGATAGCCGTCACAGCCGCTGAGCGTCCCCATGATCACTAGCAACAGAACGACCCAAAGCGGATAGCGAGGTTGAGTGCGGAAGTCGGGAATGGTTTGAAGATGGGCAATCAGGCTCATAGTTGGAAGGGAAATCAGAGACTTCCCTTCTATTCTCCTTTTTCTCCTATCAACAAATCAGCCCTGCGGAATTTTATAGGGGCAAAAGCCTTTTGTCCCTATGTTTCTTCGTCCGATCGTAGCTGCCAATAAACCAACATCAGCGTCACAGCCAGCAAAACCGTTGCCGCTGCCGCCGCATAGCCAAAATCAAACTGAGCAAACGCTTGGTCATAGACATAATAAACCAGCAAATTGGTTGAGTTGAGCGGTCCGCCGCCCGTAATTACGTAGACTTGCTCAAAGCTGCGGAGCGTAAAAATCGCGGTCGTGACTGCCGCAAATACGATCGTCGGACGCAAACCGGGCAGCGTCACATACCAAAATTTTTGCCATGCGTCTGCCCCGTCTAATTCTGCTGCCTCATAGCGACTGACTGGAATGGTTTGCAATCCCGCTAAAAAGACCACGAGGTTAAATCCTAGCTGCTTCCAAATGCTCAATAAAATCAAGACGGGCATTGCCCACATGGTGTCTTGCAGCCAGGAGATGGAAGCGA
>JAYVFW010000416.1:0-9480 GCA_043772715.1 Phormidesmis sp.
GAACAAGGCAGATCGAAGAGGATGCAGGGATGCAACCTAGACGGGGACGATGCTCCAAAAATTATCTGCCACCTACACCGTTTAAATTGGTATCAGAATGGCTGCCAGGGTTTGTAATGGTCCGTTGTGAACTGCGTCGTAGGTGCGTTTTAACGTCAGACTCCGCTGCTCTAGTAGAACTCTGGAGTCGCGATCGAAGAATGAAGTCGTCAGTCCAGCCGCGCCCAAGGTCAACAAGGCAGGAACGAGCGGAATCCACCAGCCTAAAACCAGCAAGCCATCACCCACCAATATTAGACAAAGGCTACTTACTGCAAGACTCAAAAGCGTCTTCCAGGGAGATTGCATCGTTCTTCAAAAGGAAGTTGCTCCAGGCGTTCTAAGGGTTCTCCTTCCCAACTGCCAACGACTTGCCCGTATAAGTAGGCAACAGAGTTTTATCGACTTCATTTTCTCAGCGTCGATCGTCTCATTGCCTCCCAATACTACAGACATCATTTCACCTCGTAACGTTGACGATCAAATGAACTGGCAAAACGCTTTAATCCTTCAAAAGCGGGCTGTTAAAATCAACTTATCTGAATTATGTGATCTATGGATATTGCTCAATTTGTGCCCATTTTGGCGACCGCGATCGCGACTTCTACGCCCCTCGTGTTTGCCTGTCTGGGCGAAACCATCACCGAACGCGCTGGGGTGATCAACCTCTCAGCCGAGGGCACCATTTTGCTGGGAGCGATGACCAGCTTTGCGATCGCCAAAACTCTCGAAGGATCGGGAACAGTGCCGAGTCTATTAGCTGGATTTGCAGGAGCCGCTTTAGTCGGAGCCGCGATCGCCTTGATTGTCGCTTTAGGAACGTTGACGCTCAAACAATCACAGGTTGCGATCGGGTTTGTGTTAGCACTTTTAGGAGCAAATTTATCGTCATTCTTGGGCAATTCCTTTGTGAGAATTCCCGGTCCGACGGTGCCCAGTTTCAAGATTCCCGGTTTGCAGAACATTCCATTTTTAGGAAATCTCTTGTTTCAAAGTGACTTGCTAGTATATGTCAGCTATGCCGCGATCGCCCTAGTTTGGGTCTACTTCTATCGGACTCGTGCAGGGCTGATGTTAAGAGCGATCGGGGAGCAGCCCAACGCAGCCTTTGCCAGAGGAACCAATGTCGTCAAAATGCGCTATGTTTACACGCTAATTGGGGGGGCAATGATGGGCATTGCAGGAGCCGCCTTCTCGCTCGACTTTAAGGCGGGTTGGAGTCATATGCACACCGCAGGCTATGGCTGGATTGCATTGGCGATCGTCATCTTCGGCGGTTGGAATCCGCTGCGAGTCGCGTTGAGCTGTTATCTATTTGGCATCCTGCAATCTTTAGCCAGCGTTGCTCAAAGCACAATTCCTGCCATTCCTAGTCAAGTTTTTAATGTGGCTCCTTTCATGTTGATGATTTTATTACTCGTGTTGACATCCAGCGATTGGGTAGAGCGATTGTTGAAATTATTGCCGTCACCGCTCGATCGTACCGCATCAGAAATGATTCGCAGCACTCCACCTGCCGCATTAGGTAAGGTGTTTGAACAGGATTAAGAGATCTGACCGTAGCTACGAGCTAGTCTGTGCAGTTGAAATTAATCTGGGCACCATGACGTGGCTGTATTCACGATCTATATCCTGCCGACTTAAATTTTGTTTACTAAGCTCTCATGTTTATATTGCTCAAGTCATTAGTTAAACACTGTCTCAGTGTTGTTGCTCCAGAGTTATAAGCAGGTAGAGCGCTCTACCTGCTTAGTCGAACAATCGCTCGATCGAGGTTGCTCAGATTTCTAAAAGAGATTGACCCTTTACCACAGCCCTCGAACAGTCGTACCCGCTTCGTTGTTGTTGGGTGCCGTCGATCGAGTCGGTGAAGTGGGCAGTTGAGCCGTCATCAAAATCGGCTTGACCAAAGCCAGCACTTCCTCTCGTGTAGCATAGCCATCAAACGCTTCAGAACTGAAAGGAATGACAGAATTGCTGCGATTTTCATTGTAGATAACACTATTAGCGTCACTAATCCAAGGGCGCACAGTTGCACCTAACAATGTCTGCCGCAAAAAGCGAATTCCTGCCGCGTGTCGAGCTTCCACTGAGTGAATCGCTAAAGCTGCTGCCAGCACGGTTTTACCTGCTTCCCCGGCAGCTACCAAGTTTTGCACCTGCCCTTTATAAGCCGCGACTCCTAAGTCTTCTACATATTGCCCAGCCATCAGCAGATCGGCAGGATTAGCAAAGGGGTCACGACCCAAAATTGCACTATAGTTGGGATTCGCGGGAATCATCACAGCATCTGGATTGCCACCTAGCGAAGTCAACACGGCTGATAAGTCGGTGACGTGTTGCGCTTCATCGCCGCCATAAGAAACCAAGGCATCTTTGGCAATTTGGGGCGCACCTGCTAAGGGCCCGGTTTGCGCTGCTGCGATCGCTCGTTGATAGAAATCAGCTTCTAATTTTTCGAGCGTCAGGGCATATTCAACTACTTGTTTAGGGGTCAGTGTTGCGGTCTGCGCGTAGCTGGGAGCGGGGGGAGCTAAGAGCAAAAAGCCTAATGACAGCGACAGAATTAGAACAGCACTTCTGACCGATGCGATAATGTTGAAAATGCTGCCAAGGGCATCGCTAACCTGACCAAACAAACCTATTGCATAGCGAAGCTGCACCTTCTCTAATGTTCGGTGCGCCATTTGATTCAAAACCTGATTCATGATTGTTTAATTCCTGTTAAGCGACCAGCGACCCATTGATGGGATTGTTTAAAACATTGAGTGAGCTAACCGCCGCCACCACTTGTTTAGGAGTATATAGCTCGTCGTAGGCACGCCCTTTAACGGGGTTGAGGTTTGCTGCTAAATCAGCATCGCTTACGAGACGTTCATCATCGGTTTCAGTGGTTGGTCGGCTTAAGAGCGATCGCACTCCGGCTGCGTGTCGTCCTTCGACTGAAACAATCGATCCTGCTGCCAGAATGTAGGTTGGGTTCTTTAAACTTGTACCTGCACCGTTATAAGCGTGAACGCCCAAATCTTCCAGAGTCACTGCTGAATTTAAGATGGCGTTGCGATCGGTTAACAGTGCGCTCAACCCAGCTTGATTGAGGTTTAGATCGCGAGTTTGAAACAGCGCATTGTTGCCCAAGACTTGGCGAAGAAACTTGACGTGAGCGGCTTCGTGATTGCCAATGACCGTCAAGTAGTCGATTTCTTTGGGGTCGGTGATCTTGCCGCTTTTAACCGCGGCTGGATAAAAGGCGGCTTCTAGTTCTTCGAGCAACAGCGCAAAGTTGAGAATGCCTAAGTCATCTGCATTAAAGGTCAGCGCCTTTAAGCTCCGGCTCGTTTGTGCCATCAATGGGCTGGCAACTCCGGTCAGCAGAGTTGTGCCTAAGCCTACAAGACTCCACTTCAGCAAACGGCGGCGCGAGGCAAAGTAGCGCCTGCTAGGAGGGGCGATCGGAAAAGTCATAGGGTGATTGGTTGTGGTAAAAGTTGACGGATAGCGTTTTCCGACGAAATGCAACCCTCGCGAAAGTAGCCCATAATCTCTTTTTGTTGCCAGAGTTAAAGACAGAAGTCGTCAGTATTGCAGCTCACTATCAGTTGCTATCGACACCAACAAAATTCAGTGTGTTTTCTGAATTTTGCTGGTATCCATGTTTAAAGTAACGCTGATGATCTGAAAGGTTCTCTATCGATATGAACAACCTTCTTCTAAGTTGTTCCTACCTTTTGATAGACTGCCCAACAATTTTTGTCCCTAAATTATTTCTTTAGATAGGTTTTAGTTGTTACAGAAATCCGATTTAAGGTTTGAAACGTAGCTGTATAATGTCTTACATTGTGTGAGTAATACCAAACCTAAAAATGCGTACGACCTATTAGATCGTTTGTAGGGATTGCCCCTACTAAAAATTCTGAGAATTATCTCGAAGTTTTTCGTCAGGACGCTTCAGATTGCAATACAGGATCAGCAAACTAAACAATACAATTCCGACAATGTATTTGAGTAATTCGGGTATGGCTGGGTTGGGGGAGAAAAAGCCCTCGATCGCACCCGCAATCACCAACATTGGCACAATTCCATAAACTAATTGCGCCGCTTGTAAGCCATAAAATCTCAGCGCATCGGCACGACGAAACGCACCGGGAAACAAAATTCCCCTCGCAATCAACAACCCCGCAGCCCCCGCCAGAAAAATGGCTGGAAGCTCTAAAGATCCATGCGGAAACACAAACGCCCAGAATGGAAATGCCAGATTGTTTTGACCGACCAAAGTTGCGATCGTACCAATCATTAATCCATTAAAAAACAACAACAGCATCGTCACAATGCCCAGCGTCATGCCACCCGCGATCGCCCGAAATGAAACTGCCAAATTGTTGATCATAATTTGACTTGACGCGACGGGTTCGGTTCCTAAAATAGAACCCATCCAAAGTTTGTGATCATCGCGCACTAGTCGAATCATCGATTCGGGCACAATCAGCGCTATAAACGACGGATCGCGCCAAGCAAACCACCAGCCAAGCAAGCCGCCCAACAAAAACAACCCGGTCGCGATCGCAATGTAGACCCAAGTTTGCTGCACCGCCGCCGGAAAGCCCCAGCGATAAAAGTCAAGCACCGACCGCCATTCTTGCCGCCGCGAACCCTGATAAACCTGACTATAGCCACGAGCCGTCAACTGCTGTAAATCGTGTACCAATGTGTTGCCGATCGCCGCTTGATGAGTTCTCGCCCGCGCCAGATCTGCGGAGACAGAGCGATACAAGCTCGCTAATTTTTTGATCTCGTCGGTTTGCAACGATCGCAGTCCCCGTTGTTCCATCTGGGTAAGCAATGCGTCTAACTGCTTCCAGTCGGGTTCTCGTCTAGCAATCCAACGTTTAACGTGCATAAAAATTTAGGACACTCAGTGTTAGGTTGCCTAAGATAACGTCAGTTCGACAGCAGTGGTTCGCTCCGGTTGTGAATTTGGGAGAGCTACCTAAGTCCCCCAATTTGGAGGACTTCAAGCCAAAATTTCCGGTTCAAAGTCCCCCAAATTGGGGGACTTAGGGGGCAGAAGCCGCTGACAACAAGGCGAAAAAACTCGTCGAACTGACGCTAAGTATAGTATCCACTATTGGGCAAACCATTCTGCCGATCATTCTCAAACCGATCGATCAGCAGAGGCTGCTTTCAAACTCGTCCATATTTGGCGATCGAGGGTTGGTCTAAGTTTTCTTGTCTCATCAACCACGCCCAAATTTGATCGCCGTAGGAAAAATGCCACCACTCATTCCAGTGACGTTTGAACCCGGCTGTCGTCATCACCTGATTTAAAACTTGGCGACGCTGATAGAAATTAGAGCTTTTAGCAAAGTGGTTGGGAGACGATCGTTCAGACATCTCATCAATCGGAGAACCCATGTCGATCGCGTTTCCCGTTTCATCGATAAGCGTGATGTCGATCGCGGCTCCGGTGCTGTGGGGTGGCGGCATTGCAGAATCAAGACTGGGAGCCGCCCAAAACTGGTAGACTTGCTGCAAAATGTCTTGACGCTGCTGATCACTCAGACTCTCTGGTGCTAAATTTTGCGCCTGTGCGACTTGCAAAAAGGTGTAATCCACCATAAATTGCTGCACAGCTACAGGGCGATAAGCGTCAAAAATCTGAATTTGCCAGTTGGGATGATTTTGTTGCAACGTCTGTTGCGCGATCAGGAGACGATCTACGACTCTCTGCCGCAGATAAAACGGCGATCGATCTCCATAAGGCGCACCCAATTTCTCGTAGGGATGAGGCGACACCCGTGAGAATTCATCTGGGATCACAATTAAAGCTTCGCCACATTCGAGAATCGGAACTTGTTGATAGGGCTTCATGCTTGATGACTAATCGCCTCCTGGCATTTCTGTAATTTGCCATTTGCCATTAATTTTCTTAAAAATGGCTCTGTTCTCTAGCGATCGATAAGCATAGCGGTTATAAACATAGCCTTGCTTTCGGTTGGGCAAAATAACGGGAGTCCAATCGCTAATCGGATCGGTTGCTTTAATTTGCTCTTCTTGGCTATTCTCAAATCGCTTTTGATCAAACTTCACGACTTCATTGGATAAGATGCCCACGACTTCGCTGTTGAGACTGGCAAGGGCACGGACGTTGACGCGATCGCCCACCACAATCACGTTAGACAGCTCATACGCTAAGCCGGGAGGTGTATCGGGTTTGGGCGGATATTGTTGATAAAAATCACGCGACACCGTAGGACAGATCCAGCCATCGGCTGCCGTTGTCGCGTTGGGATCGGCAAATCCGCAGTTCGACCCCATTGCCTTTTCTAAAAGGCTCCAAAACGGAGCTTTAGGGTCGGTTAACTTTAAGTCTTTGGCAGTCTGAGAAGCGCCAAACCCAATTGGAAGACCTTTTGCAGGAATTAGCGCCAATACGAATCTTGCATCTCGCTTTTGAATTGCTTGCTGCAACTGTTGCCGAAACTTGGCAAACTCAGGATTGGTTTGATCTTTCAACACAATGCGCTGATGCGGAAAATCATCCAGCTTGGGCTGAGGTGAGGGAGTTGGCGCTGGTGAGGGAGATTCACTCGGCGACGGGGAAGGCGGCAAAACTTCAGGCGAGGCGGCAATGGATGGAGACGGTTGACTCGAAGCATTGAAGCGAACGCTTGTGGCGATCGCTGCCCCCACCACCGCCGCACAAGAAACCGCGATCGCAATAATCCAGGGTGCTCTCTTCATGACCAGAAAATGTGACGATGCAGTTAACTACAGAGTCAATCACTCGATTTCCTGATCAGGCACCGGATCATAGCCCCCTGAACTAAACGGGTGACAGCGACAAATCCGACGAGTCGCTAACCAACTGCCTTTTAAGGCTCCATGGCGATCTAGCGCTGCGATCGCATATTGCGAACAGGTGGGGTGAAAGCGACAAGTCGGCAAAAATAGGGGCGAGATAAAGACTCGATAGCCGCGAACGAGTCCGATCAAAAGCAGTTTCATTCTTCTAGTTTAACTCTGCCGAATTGATAGGGTGTCTGCTTGAGCCTGGGTTGTGACCACCGTTTTATCAGGAACTTGTGCGCCATCTTTGAGCGTTACCCCTACTACGATCGCGCTTGTACCGATTGTGACTCGGTTCCCAACTTTCGAGTTAAACAGAATCGCATCGTCAGCGATCGTCAGGTTGTCACCTACCTCAAGAGGACCGTGAAACACAATGTTGTCATCAGTATCCAAGTTTTTGCCAATGCGAATGTTCGTTCCTTTGAGCGCGTGAAATGTCACTCGATCCTCAATTTTGGCATTCTCACCAATGACGATCGGGGCACCTTCATCAGCTCGAATCGAGGTGCGACGACCCACAACGCTATTGGCTCCTAGCTGCACATCGCCCACTAATCGCGCAAATTCTTCAATCTGGACATTGTTTCCTAGGGTGGGCTTGACGGGTTTTGGATTCCAGGAAGTTTTAGGGGCGGGCGTAACTCCTGCAACTGCATCAAAGCCGCTCTGCTCATACAGTTCACCATAGTGTTCTGCAAACTCCTCATTCACCTCTAAGACTTTGGTTTGAAACTTACTATTGGCTTCTGATTTTTTAGCGAGAGCATTGGCTTGAGCTTGGGTTGTGATCACGGCTCCGATCGGCACCAATCGATCTTGAGGAACCCGCACCCCAGTCACTGTTGCCCCGTGCAAAACAAACACGCCGTCTTCTAAGACGCTGTTGGTGATGCGGGAGTGAAACCCTACAAACGTAAAGTTGCCTAAGCTAGAGTTTCTCACCACCGCTTGGTGAGCTAAACTGACGCGATTTTGGGTACTGCTAGCGTGATCGCCACAGTTTGATTTAGGCGCAGGCAGATTGCGAAGTGACAAAAATAGAATGTTGTCTTGAAGGTTGGTTTCATTGCCAATGCAAATGCGGGTATCAGGGTCTGCCCGCACGGTCGTGTTACCTGCGATAAAGCTTTTTTGCCCGATCGAGACATCACCAAACAACTCGACCAAAGGGCTAACAAAGCTAGAGTTGACGACTATTTTAGGCGGATTATATAAACTAGTGAGGTTAGATCTTGAGCTACGGTCTGCTGACGGTTTCTCAGCAATCGCGGCTACAGAGGCACTCAACACCACTAATAAGATAGAAAGAACGATCGCGAATTTGAAAACTCTACGGGACTTCATTCGTTATTTTCCCTTTAAGTGTAAAAACAGACACTATTGTAAATCTCAGGAGTTATCGGCAAACGTTAATATTTAGGTTTTACGAGAGCGGCTTAAAGCCCTATACTAGATAAGCTGTCTAAATTTTCGAGACGAGGAAGTCAGAATGTCGCGATATCGAGGTCCGCGCTTAAGAATTGTGCGGCGTTTGGGAGACCTACCCGGTCTAACCCGCAAATCACCTAGACGAGCCTATCCCCCTGGTCAACACGGGCAAGAACGCAAAAAGCGCTCTGAATATGCAGTTCGTCTAGAAGAAAAACAAAAACTCCGCTTTAACTACGGCGTTAACGAGCGGCAACTGCTTCGTTATGTTAGAAAGGCTCGTCGGGCATCTGGCTCTACCGGGCAGGTATTGCTGCAACTGCTCGAAATGCGTCTAGATAACACCGTGTTTCGCATGGGCATGGCTCCGACCATTCCGGGTGCGCGTCAGGTGGTCAATCACGGGCACATCACCGTTAACGGTCGCGTGGTCGATATTGCCAGCTACCAGTGTCGTGCTGGTGATGTGATTGCGGTCAAAGACAAAGAGGCTTCTCGCAAGTTAGTTGAGCAAAACTTGCAGTATCCAGGTTTGGCAAACCTACCCAATCACCTAGAGTTTGACAAAAACAAGCTCACAGGCAAAGTGAACAGCGTGATTGAGCGCGAATGGATCGCGATTCAAATCAATGAACTGCTGGTGGTTGAGTATTACTCCCGTCAGGCTTAATCTCGCGAAAGCTACGATCGAGATTTACGCGGCACTCGAAATATTTTGCAAAGCCTTTTGATCCCGTCAGTCAGAAGGCTTTTGTTATCCAAATTTCTAGCCTTGAAACCATTTGATTTAACGTCGGTTCGTACGAGTTTTCTCGCTGCGTTGTTGGCGGCTTGTGCCCCCTAAATCCCCCATTCTGGGGGACTTTGAACCGGAAATTTTGGCTTGAAGTCCCTCAGAGTTGGGGAATTTAGGTAGCGTCCCGAATTCACACTGCCTTCTCAGCAAAGCTGGTCGGAGCGAATCGCGGCGTTGCTGAACGGTGATATGAATTGCCCCCCTAGCCCCCCAAGTTTGAGGGGAACCGGAATCTTAAAGTTCCCCAAACTTGGGGGGCTAGGGGGGCGGAAGGATTCAGCCTCGATAGACAGATTCATACTTCGATTCAGCAACGCCGCAAAAGCCTGTAGGATGACCAGGGCACAACACGATAAACTGAAGAACTG
>JAYVFW010000417.1:0-30605 GCA_043772715.1 Phormidesmis sp.
CTCTCATAGACAGGTAAGGACAGGAGGGGCAAGATCATGACATGGCAGAAAATTTCAGGTGGGGTGACGGCACCTAAAGGCTATCGATCGACCGGAATCATCGCTGGATTAAAGGCTTCAGGCTTGCCAGACTTGGCGCTGATTGTTTCGGATGTAGACGCGATCGCGGCCGGTGTGTTCACTACCAGCCAAACTAAAGCCCCTGTGGTCGATTATTGTCAAGAGCGCTTGCAGTTAAAACAAAGTGCCCGTGCCATTCTCTGTAATGCTGGGCAAGCAAACGCTGCAACGGGCGCGCAGGGAATGCTGGATGCTCTAGAGTGCGCTCAGTTAATTGCTCAAGCGCTGACTATCTCTTCGGATCTGGTGCTGCTAGCCTCGACTGGGGTAATCGGTCAGCGCAACAAAATGGAAGCGATTCGGGCGGCAGTTCCTAAGTTGGTTGCTTCCCTAGATGAAAACGGCTCGGATGCCACGGCGAAAGCGATCTGTACGACTGACTTGGTGACCAAATCGATCGCCCTCGAAACGATGATCGGCGATCGTCCCGTGCGAGTTGGCGGCATTGCTAAAGGGTCGGGCATGATTCACCCCAATATGGCGACGATGCTGTCGTTTGTGACTTGCGATGCTGCTGTTTCTCCTCAACTCTGGCAACAAATGCTCAGTCGGGCAGCCGATCTCAGCTTTAATCAAATTACGGTCGATGGTGACACTAGCACCAATGACACGCTGATTGCTTTGGCAAATGGTCAATCTCGTACACCCGCAATCACCGAGATGGGCGCAGAGGCAGAAATGCTAGAGGCAATGCTGACTGAAGTGTGTACCTATTTAGCGAAGTCGATCGCACGAGATGGCGAGGGGGCAACTTGCTTGATTGAGGTGCAAGTTTCTGGCGCGATCGACGATGCCTCGGCGCGGCGAGTGGCGAAGACGATCGCGGGTTCTTCGCTCGTCAAAGCAGCGATTTTTGGACGCGACCCCAATTGGGGCAGAATCTCGGCGGCGGCAGGTCGGGCAAATGTGCCGTTTGAGCAAGAGCATTTGCAAATCAAGTTGGGCGATTTCCTGATGATGCAAAATGGTCAACCCCAACTCTTCGATCGATCTGCTGCCAGCAACTATCTCAAACAACAAGCTGAGGCGGGTACGCTGCCTCGTCCTGCTGGATCGTTGGTAAGCGCTGAAATGAGTAACGAGTTGCTCGTGATGGAAGGAAACCATCCGGTATCGTTCGATCGTGGCGCATCCAATACTCAATATGTGGCTTATCCGGTGATCATCGGGGTCAGCATCGGCAACGGTTCTGGCACAGGTCAGGCGTGGGGCTGTGACCTCAGCTACGACTATGTAAAAATCAACGCTGAATATACAACTTGAGACAATAGACCTCCTGCACGAATCCGGGAACGCCCCCTAAATCCCCCAATTCTGGGGGACTTTGAACTCCAGTTCCCCCAGAATTGGGGATTAGGGGGCAAGTTCTCAGGGTGGTTTAAGTCGAGAACTTTATTCATGCAGGAGATCTAATGCTGAATTGCAGAATCGCGATCGTCGGCACCAGTGGCTCTGGTAAAACTACATTGGCACGTCAAACGTCTCAACAGTTGGCAATTCCTCACGTCGAGCTAGATGCCCTGCACTGGGAGCCGAATTGGACTGAAGCGGCTGACGACGTGTTTCGATCGCGAGTAGCAGCGGCTTTAAAGGGTGAATCTTGGGTTGTCGATGGCAACTACAGCAAGATTCGCCCCCTGGTTTGGAGTCGTGCTGACACGATCGTGTGGCTCGATTATGCGTTTCCGATCGTGGTGGGGCGAATTCTTCAGCGAACAATTCGGCGGGTTGTGCTGCAAGAAGACTGCTGTAATGGCAATCGCGAGACGTTTCAAAAAGCGTTCTTGAGCCGTGATTCGATGATTGTTTGGGCAGTGCAAACTTATCAAAAAAATCGCACACGGTATCTGTCTCTGTTTCAACAACCAGAGTTCGCGCACCTCAAAAAAGTGAGAGTGACCTCTCCAGGAATGGCGCAACGCTGGTTAGAAGAAGTCTCTCGGCAGGACGATCGCATCGAAGATTGAGTGCTAGATTCACGCTTACCTGTTCGGAGATGCGTCAAGCAAGAACATCAGTTACTATCAATCTAGAATTCTAGTCAATCGGAAAGCCAGAAATGAGCATTCGCATAGACTTGCCACCAGGTTTAGAAAGTGAACTGTCCACTGAAGCCTTACGGCTAAATCTGCCTTTGTCCGACTACATTCTCCAGGTTTTATCAGTTAGACAAGTTTTGAGCAACCCACTTAAAACTGGGGCTGATCTCGTGGCTTGTTGGCAAAGTCAAGGAGTCATTAACTCACGCCCTGATATCACCGATAGTCAAGCCCATGCTCGAAAACTGCGTCATGAGGCTGAAACACGAACCTAGGAAAAGCGAATGTATTTGTTAGACACGGATATTTTAATTGACATTCAACGAGGTCATGCACCCGCAATAGCTTGGTTTTCAACCCTCAAAGATTTGCCTAATGTTCCTGATTTTGTGGTTATGGAGCTAATCCAAGATTCTCAAAATACGCAACAAGTTCGTAAAGCCCTTCAACTGGTTGCACCATTGCCCTTAGTTTGGGCAACTGAAGCTGACTGCGATCGCGCTTTGTCAGATTTTACAGCCCATCACTAGGACTGCTTGACGCTTTGATTGCTTCTTGTGCTGTAGGACGAGGTTTAACACTCTGCACATTCAACGTTAAACACTACCGAGTTGTCCAAAATTTGATGATCGCACAGCCTTATGCTCGTTAACCGTGATCTAACAGAAAGATGGTCGGGTTGCTCACTGCTATTGAACTCTATCGTGACTCATTAACGAATTAGGAGATAAGATCTGCCTCAAGGGTGAGGAAATTGCATTTCTCAAGATAGAGCGATCAAGCCTCCAAAACAGAGTAGATTAGTCTCGTGAAAAAAACAAACCAAACACAAGTTTCTGAGTCTCTTAACCGTTTTTCTTCACGTCCCACGTAAGTTATTTGCTGGGCTATACAGAACCCTTTATTAGAAAAGTTTCGGCTTTTCTGCCAACTATATCTAGAACAAATAACACGGCAGAGGTTCGCTTCTGTCGTGTTATTTTTTAAAGGCGACTACGATGGCTATAAGGCTGGCTTTTGGGCTTGGATAGCTTGAAGACTGCCGCCTGCGTAGAGAGTACGATCGCTGACCCGAAATCCAATTTCTGTTAATAACTCAGCTAAATCGGTTTTGATGAACTGCCACGAGGTTTCTGTTTCAAATAACCAAAAGAAGACCGCTAATCCGGGTAAAAAAATCGGATTGGTTGGGGCATGAAAATCCACCATTGCAAAATATCCACCCGGCTTTAAAACTCGATAGACTTCTTGCAGAATCTGATGCAATTGTTCGGCTTCCATCTCGTGCATTGCAGCGCTGGTATGGACTAAATCAAACTCATTGTCCGAAAGCGGCATTTTCTCGGCAAACGCTTCTACATAATCTGCTTGAGGCACGTTTTGACTAGCTCGTTTAATCGAAAGCGGGGAGGCATCTAGCCCGGTGACGTGGGACGATCGCTGTACTAAAAATTGAGTGGTTTGTCCACTTCCGCAGCACAAATCTAAAACCTTGGAATCTTGAGCGATCGACAATCCCTGCAATGCCAACTGTCGAAATCGCGATTCTCCACCGACCGCCAGCGCTGTCACGCGAGAGATGCCGTCATATAACCACTGATATTGATAACTGAGATCTCGAAGAATCGTTGCCATTGTTTCAACCTATCCTTTATTTCTGCGACTCAAGGCGGCTTCTACAGCTTGCTGCTGATCGCGACGACTAATCCACTGATGATAAGTGCGCGTGTGAACTGCCACCGAATGTCCCATCATTCTGGCTGCAACGGTGTCTGATAAACCAAAGTGAATGGTTCTCACTGCCCATGCATGACGCAGGTCATAAGGTGAAAAAGGCACCTGATAGCGACGAAACTGCGCCGTCACTCGTTGTCCTACGGTTTGCAGGGTAGTTTTGGTGAGGTCGGTTTCGATCGGCGGCAAACCACCCTCCTTCAAATCAAATGCCTCAATCCATTCTGGGTAAAATGCCCAAACTTCATGGCTGCCAGTTTTAGTGGTCGGCAACACTTCAATCATCGTTTCATCTCGACTCAGAGCTGAATAATCACAAAAAAAGACTTCATGATTTCTCAGCCCATAAGTTGCCATGACTCCATAGACAAACTGCCACGCTGGGTTAGGAATCGTCTGCCAGACTGCCACAATTTCTTCGTCAGTCGGGAGTTTCCTGACTTTACTTTGACTGTTGCCATAGCCCCCCGCAAACGTCTTTAACTCGGTGGGAAGTTTGAGATTGAGAAAGTTTGCCAAAGCACTCAATGCCGTGCAGCAGACTTGGCGACTGCGAGAATTAATCTCAGTCGAGTGAGTCGTTTTGTGAATGGCCTCCACGATCGTCAGGTGCGGGTGAGACTCACCGATCGCTGCCAGTTTCTTTAAATAAGGCGCGTAGGCAGCATTCCAGGTGGTTTTGGTAGAAGCGGGGTTGATTAAGCGATCGGGCTGTGCCAAAAAGTCTTGCTCAAATGCCTGAAGCTGCTCTAAAAAGTTCATCTGACTCAGACGTTTGCCGCCAAAGGTCAGATAACTTTGCCAGTCAAAACTGTTTTGAATCAACTGCGCCGCGATGATCTTTGCCTCTTGCTCGGCTTGCTTTAGCCCTGCATTGGTCGCGGGCAACCCAAGACTCAGACGCTGCTGATATGGGCGCAACCGCAAACTGTCGGGGCGAGGCGGCAATGTCGCCCTCAGATTTAGCTTGATGCCCCGTCGCTCAATTTGCACGCCCATCTGAGCGAT
This sequence comes from Phormidesmis sp., assembly GCA_043772715.1. GTDB lineage: Bacteria > Cyanobacteriota > Cyanobacteriia > Leptolyngbyales > Leptolyngbyaceae > Phormidesmis_A. The sequence continues at coordinate 4,902 of JAYVFW010000417.1, forward strand.
CTTTAAGCGCTGATTGAGTTGAGCAATGCGCCCCTCGATCGCTTCGCCAGCTTTTGCAGAAATTGTGTCTATCTCCGCCATGATCTACTAATCTGAATACAAGACCTCAACTTTAGAAGAAAATCGGCTGACCGCTCAGGATCAAGAGTCAATCCTAAATAATATTGAATATTTGTGTCAGAACGATCAAAAATCATATTTTTCACCGAGCAGATTCATCGACTTTCGTCAGACTCATGAAGATTTTATTGTTAAACTCAGTATACAGAGCTGAGAAATCTAAGGAACTTTTAGTAGCCATGGGTCGAGTAGGCGTTTTATTACTTAATTTGGGCGGACCCGATCGATTAGAAGATGTTCGTCCCTTTCTCTATAATCTATTTTCTGACCCGGAAATTATCCGCCTTCCGTTTCGCTGGCTGCAAAGTCCTTTGGCATGGCTGATTTCAACATCGCGGGCAAAAAAGTCGCAGGCAAACTACCAGCAAATCGGTGGCGGTTCTCCACTGCGGCGCATTACTGAAGAGCAGGCACAGGCACTCCAACAAGAGTTGCGGCAACACGGGCAAGACACCAATGTCTATATTGGGATGCGCTATTGGCACCCCTTCACCGAAGAAGCCGTCGCTCAGATTAAACGCGATGGAGTCGATCGTTTGGTCGTCCTGCCTCTCTATCCTCACTTTTCGATTAGCACCAGTGGCTCTAGCTTCCGCTTGCTAGAAGACCTGTGGGCGAAAGACCCAGCATTGCAGCAGATCAAATACACCGTCATTCCATCTTGGTATGATAGCCCCGGTTATTTAGAGGCAATGGCAGATCTGATCGCTCAACAGATTGATCAGCTACCGCACCCTGATCAGGCTCACATTTTCTTCAGCGCTCACGGGGTGCCAGTTAGCTATGTTGAAGAAGTGGGCGACCCTTATCAGCGCGAAATCGAAGAATGTGCGCGGCTGATCATGCAGCGACTCGGCAGATCAAATCCTTACACGCTGGCCTATCAGAGTCGAGTGGGTCCGGTCGAATGGCTCAAACCTTACACCGAGGATGCCATCAAAGACCTGGCTGAGAAAGGCGTTCAAGATCTAGTAGTCGTGCCCCTGAGCTTTGTTTCAGAACACATTGAGACGCTGCAAGAGATCGACATGGAATATCGGGAAATCGCCGAAGAAGCCGGAATTGAGCGGTTTAATCGAGTTCCAGCGCTAAACATCCATCCAGTGTTTATTAATGATTTGGCAACGTTGGTCGTGAATGCGCTCAATGCCCCAGAAGTAAAGTTTGCCGATGTTGTGCATCCTGGCAAGAATGTCAAGATGTATCCTCAAGAAAGCTGGCAGTGGGGTCTAACCACGTCTGCTGAGGTGTGGAATGGTCGAGTGGCGATGATCGGCTTGATCGCTCTAATTGTAGAGATGCTAATGGGTCGTGGACCTTTACACGCCTTTGGAATTCTTTAAAAGCGATCAATCAAGCTTTAAATAAATTCGCCTAGTGGGGGTTCTAGATTTAGAATCCTCACTATTTTTTAAAGTCAGTTCAACAGAAGTGGGTTGCTCAGATTGTGAATTTGGAAACCCCCTAAGTTCCCCAAATTTGGGGGACTTCAAGTCAAAATTTCCGATTCAAAGTCCCCCAAAATGGAGGATTTAGGGGGCAGAAGCCGCCGACAACGAAGCGAGAAAACTTGTCGAACTGACGTTTTTTAGTCACGATCGCGCAACCAACGAAATCTTTCGTTTGGCAAAGAGCTTGGCTGCATTGGCTGACCCGATCGAGCCTCGTATTTTTGCCAACGCCGCCACGCCTGAGAACTGCGAATCGCCAACCACAAAAGCAGTAGGGCAATGATTCCTCCCTCTCTAGGAGCATCAAAAGCAAATACTACCAGGCAAACGCATAAGACATCCTGAACGAAAATCAGCCATAAGGGTAAGCCCTGCAATCTGTAAAACCATCCTACTTGAACGAGTTTTAGCACAAACGCCAGCAGCCCACCCACGCCTCCTAACAGCCCAACTAGCCACAGAGGAACATTGGTCGCTTGGGCAATGGCTATCCCCATTAGAGCGCCCACCAATGGACTGAGCAGCAGTTGTACCACTTGCAGCGCTCGCTGTCCGAGACGGTTTTTTGAGGCAAACACTTCTACGAGTGACCAACTGACCAAAATGCCTAACATAATGGGCGGCGACACCCGGTTTAACAGGGGAACGTGTGTCCACGCATTGCTTCCAGAGATCAACCCAATCACCAGTAGCGGTAAAGCAATTCTCATTCCTGCTGCTGCCGAAGCCGAAAGCACGGCTAGAAGAAGTTCTAACATGGCAACTTAATCAGGTAGGGATCTTTAAGCAGAATTGCTGGCGGATCGTAAACTTCTAAAACGACATTCAAAATAAAGATAACTTCAGGAGGAAAATGATGACGGGACAAGGCGGATCTGCTTGCAGGGATATCGTCATTTTTGCACAGGCTTCTCAAGACAAGGGCAAAGACAAATCACTATGACTGATTCTCTCCTATCTGATGCGGCTCAACCGTTAGAAAGGGCACTAAAGCACACCTCAATCTCTGAAGATGCGATCGAGTCTCTCAAATTTCCCAAAGCAAGTTTGACGGTTTCGATTCCGGTGCGAATGGATAATGGGTCGCTGAAGGTGTTTCAGGGCTATCGAGTTCGCTATGACGACACTCGCGGGCCGGGAAAGGGTGGGGTGCGCTATCATCCCAACGTGTCGCTTGACGAAGTGCAATCGCTGGCGTTTTGGATGACGTTTAAGTGTGCGGCGTTAAATTTGCCGTTTGGTGGCGCAAAAGGTGGCATTACGGTCAATCCAAAAGCGCTGTCTCGACTGGAATTAGAGCGGCTGAGTCGCGGCTATATTGACGCGATCGCTGACTTTATCGGTCCCGATGTAGATATTTTGGCTCCTGATGTCTACACCAACTCGATGATCATGGGCTGGATGATGGATCAATACAGCATCATTAAGCGCCAGATCAGCCCCGGTGTGGTGACCGGGAAGCCGATTACAATGGGCGGCAGTTTTGGGCGAGATGCAGCAACGGCAATGGGCGCATTCTTTGCGATCGAAACGATTTTGCCGAAGTTCGATCGCGTTCCCCAATCCACCACAGTTGCCGTGCAAGGGTTTGGAAATGCCGGGGCGACCCTGGCAGAATTGCTGCATCGATCGGGCTATAAAGTCGTCGCAGTCAGTGATTCGCAAGGCGGAATCTATTCTAAAAACGGGCTGGATATTCCGAGCATTCGGCAGGTCAAAGATGCGACGCGAGGCATTAAAGCGGTTTATTGCGATAGCAGTGTGTGCGGCATCGCCGATCATCAAGTTCTCACAAATGCAGAATTATTAACGCTGGATGTCGATGTGCTGATTCCTGCCGCGTTAGAAAAACAAATCACAGAAGCCGACGCCAAAGAGATCAACGCAAAACTAATCTTTGAAGTCGCAAATGGTCCAATCACGTCAACGGCTGATCAGATTTTAGAACAACGCGAAATTTATGTATTTCCAGACATTTTAATCAATGCTGGCGGAGTCACCGTTAGCTATTTTGAATGGGTGCAAAATCGTAATGGAATGTATTGGACATTGAGCGAAGTTAATCAAAGACTTCAGCGCAAAATGATTGAGGAAACTGAGCAAGTTTGGGCGATCGCGCACAATCTTTCTGTCTCCATGCGAACAGCGGCTTATGTCCATGCGCTAAATCGATTGGGAGAAGCGATCGATGCCAAAGGCACACGAGCTTATTACAACACCCATTAGTACAGTGAAAAGTCGGCTCTACAATATTTAACACTACATTCAGATTTTTTTACCAAGAAATTGTACTCAGAGATTTCAGTCTAGTATAGACTTCCTAGTTGTATATAGATTTTGATGTCGCTTCCTCAAAAAGTGCTTACAATATGGTTGAGCTTTTATAGGAACTTTTATGGCTAAGGTTAATTTAGATGCCTTAATAGCAAGAGAAGATTTTGAGGTAGAAGAAAATATTAACTCCGGGAAGAAAAAAGAAGCAATTTCTATTGAAGATATAAAAGCAGATTCCTTTTTCTTCTCGAACATCAGGAAGCCAGATTTTCAAAGAGAAACTAACGAATGGGACGGGCAAAAAATCTGTGAGCTTATAAAGAGCTTTGTTGAAGGCGATTTAATACCAGCAATCATTCTATGGAGAAGTACAGGTGGTTACTTGTTTGTGATTGATGGAAGTCACAGATTAAGTGCTTTATCTGCTTGGGTCAATGATGATTACGGAGATGGCAGAATCTCAAAGCTTTTTTATGACGGCATTATTCCTGATGAACAACTGGAGATAGCTCAAGAAACGCGAAAGCTTGTAGATAAAACTGTTGGTCTATATGAAGATTTTAGATTAGCTCTTGCACATCCTGATAAAGTTAAGACTGAAATTGTTAGGTACGCTAAAAATTTAGGAGCATTGGCAGTACAGCTTCAATGGGTTGAGGGTGATGCAAAGAAAGCGGAAAGCTCATTTTTTAAGATAAATCAACAAGCTGCTCCAATTGATAAAACTGAATTAAAACTTCTAGAATCTCGGAGAAAGCCGAATAGTATTGCAGCTCGTGCAATTATCAGAAGTGGCAAAGGTCACAAATACTGGTCATTATTTCCAAACCCAATACAGCTTCAAGTACAAGAACTAGCTGCGGAGATCAACGAAATCCTTTTCGATCCTAAGCTTCAAACACCAATAAAGACTCTTGATATACCTATAGGTGGCAAGCTATATTCTTCACAGGCTTTGCCATTGATCTTGGATTTCGTAAACATCGTTAGTGGTATAGATTTTAATAGTAAAGATATTAAAGATGATGAAACTGGAGAGGTAACTATACAAACGCTCAAAAATGTCAGAAAGGTTGCCTACAGGTTGAATAGCAACCATGCGTCGTCACTGGGTTTACACCCGATTGTATATTTTTATTCTCAGGATGGGAGACACAAAACAGCCTCATTCTTCGCTATGGTTGATTTTGTAGTTGAGCTAGACAAACACAAGAAAATCAATAACTTCATTGCTGTCCGAGGTGAGTTTGAGAAATTTATTCTCAACTACGATTATCTAGTTCAGCAGATTAATCGGAAGTATAGATCTGCCCAGAAAAGCTACGGTTATATCTCAAGCTTCTTCCAAGAAATTGTTTCTGCTTTTAAGGCTGGCAACTCTATCGATGAAGCTATAGATAAAATTATATCTAGCCCAGACTTCAATTACTTGACATTTCAAAAAGTGCCTCAACAACTTGACTTCTCAGCAAAAGATTTTACTACAGGTAAGAAGAGTGCGATTTACATAAGAGAAGCCCTGCAGAATGCACCGAAATGTAAGATATGTGGAGGTTTTATTCACAGAAATTCGATCTCAATTGATCATATTCAGCGTAAGGAGGACGGAGGTTTGGCAACCTTGAATAATGGACAAATAACTCATCCTTACTGCAATACAGGGTATAAAAACTGAAAGTAGCATCTAGCCGGAAATCTAACAAATAGTCCCTGGGGAGAACAATTGGTAATCCGGGCTAAGACTGGGAGAACTAGCAAGTGATTCCACATGAGCAAAACCATGGAAGTCAGTTCACGAACTATTAGGAGAGTGAGCTATGTTGCAGAATGAGATTCTCGATGAGATCTACAAAGTTCGTGAAGAACATGCCAAGTCATTTAATTACGACTTAGATGCGATGTTTGCAGATTGGCAGAAAAAGCAGGCAGCGGGTGGAAGAAAAATCGTCAACTTGTCGCTCAAGCGCATTCCAACAGCACCTTCTGATCCCATCTTAGATTCCGGCGATCATTCCAGCTAAGAGAATAAAGCCAACTAAGACATCTAATCTGAGAGCGGGTGAGGGAGGCAAACCGCCACGAGAAAGATTGTAATATTGCCATCCCCACGCGATCGCGGCAACCCCCAACGCGACCCAAAACGCTCCATGAAGCTGCATGACTAAACCCAGTTTTGCGAGTAGCACGATCGTGCCCGTATAAAAAACCGCAATCGCTTGCGGGGCAAATTTGCCAAAAAATAGGGCGCTAGAGTTGACCCCAATCCGGCGATCGTCGTCTCGATCAGGAATCGCATAAACCGTATCAAATGCCAGCGTCCACAGCACGGTCGCGCCCCACAATAGCCAGGTTTCTCGCCCCAAGCACGCAGTCGCAGCCGGAACCGCCGAACAACTGACCGCACTCCAGCTAATCAAAACCGCAAAGCCCCAGGCGATCGACAGCACCAACTGCGGCACCGGAAAAACCCGTTTCGCACCCGGATACAAAACAATGATCGGCACAGCAGCGACACACAGCCAAAACGTCAGCGGATTTAGATAAGCTGCCAGACCATAAGCGCAGACAAACCCCACTAGGGCGACGACTAGCCCGACTCTAACCGAGAGCGCACGAGAGGCCAAAGGACGGCTGCGAGTGCGCTGCACCTGCGGATCGATATCGCGATCCCACAAATCGTTGATCACACAGCCCGCCGCGCTCGTTGCCAGGGTTCCTAAAATAATGATGCCAACCAATCCCCCAGGAGGCGTTCCGCGTGCGCCTAAAAAGACTGCCCACAGCGCCGGAATCATCAAAATCAAGCGTCCTTCAGGCTTATCCCACCGCAGCAAGCGCACGATCGAGATCCAAGTAGATTGGGGAGATAAATTCTGTTCAGAGTCGGGCAGCATAGACATTTTTAAGGATGTTGGGCAATAGACCTCCTGCACGAATCTGGGAACGCTTCCTAAATCCCCCAATTCTGGGGGAACTTTGAACTCCAGTTCCCCCAGAATTGGAGGTTAGGGGGCGAGATCGCAGGGTGGTTTACATCGAGAATTTTATTCATGCAGGAGGTCTAATCAACAGCGTGAGATAAAATCGGCTTCCTTCGCCGTGGACAGACTCAAATCCGATCTGTCCGCCCTGGTTTTCTACCAGTAGTTTACACAGAGATAGCCCCAACCCCGTGCCTGAGATATTGGCGCGATCGTCATGGCGGACTCGATAAAACCGCTCAAACAGACGCGCTTGAGCATCTGCCGGAATGCCTAACCCGTGATCGCGCACCCACACTTCAACAAAACCTTCAGAATTTGAGGCTGCCCCAATCTCGATCGCTGAGTCAGCAGACGAATATTTAATCGCATTCGACAGCAGGTTAATGAGGATTTGGGAGACTTGCCAACGATCGCCCCACACATCTGGCAATGCCTGAATGTGATGAGTAATTAAAGGACTGTGAAATTTGCTCCTCACTTCTTCGACTAGGCTTTTTAGACAGAACGCGATCGGACGAGCTAACATTCCCGCTTCCAGATCTCGAAGCGCAACCAGGCTTTGAAGCAGGTCTTGAAGATGCTGAACTTGCTGCTGAACGAGATCTAAAAACTCTCGGCGTTGGTCTACATTCAGATCTTCGCCCAGCAGATGCACCGAGCCTTGCAGGGCTGTGAGCGGAGTTGCAAGCTGATGCAAGAGCAAATGAATAAACTGAGTTTGGTCTTCAACCTGCTGCTGAAGCAGTTTTTTGTCTGCAAGAAGGGTCTGAGCCAAGGTTGAATCAAGATTATTGTGGGTCAAAAAAGCTTCGCCATTCTCAGGCGTTGCAGAAACATCAGACATCTCAGCTCATTCATTCGGTTGGGTAGTCACAGCCGTAGCGGGTTTCGCTCGACTGGTTGAATTTCCAATTTCAAGAGCGCGATCTCAAGTTATCACTTGACTATTTACATTATGTTACAAATCTGAGCGATCGATTACTTTTTCTTTACAGGATGTCCTTCGTTTACCGGGATCTCAAGCAGGAGTTTCTGTTCGAGAAATTGGTGTAAAAACTAACTCCAAGAACCCTTAAGATCAGGCTGTCACTTTAAGGATTGGGGAACTGCTCTACGGTTACTTCGTTCTCTGATCTGGGTAGTTTCTCGATTTCAAAAACTTGCTTGACGTTGGGTTTCCCTGCGATCGCCCCCCATGCTTAATTCAACCGCTAAATTTAAGGAAACGTTGGTGAACAGTTCAACTCTGCCCGGTGATCGAGCGCGCATTCTCGCCGCGATCGATGTCGGAACCAACTCGATTCACATGGTTGTGACGGAAATTCAGCCGTCGCTGCCTGCTTTTACAGTGATCGAGAGAAATAAAACAACCGTGCGTCTGGGCGATCGCTGCAAGCAAACGGGGCGACTAACCCCAGAGGCGATGCAGCGGGCAATGGTGGCGCTCAAACGATGTCAAGAAATTGCCAAAAGCTTAAATGCTGAACAGATTATCGCAGTGGCGACTAGCGCAGTGCGAGAAGCCCCCAACGGGCAAGAGTTTTTGCAGCAAGTCGAAGATGAACTGGGTCTGTGGATCAATCTGATTTCAGGCACCGAAGAAGCTCGCAGAATCTACCTGGGCGTTTTGTCGGGCATGAAGTTTGACAACCAGCCCCACGTGATCATTGATATCGGCGGTGGCTCGACCGAGTTGATTTTAGGTGACGGGCACGAACCTCGCACTCTCAGCAGCACCAAAGTTGGAGCCGTGCGCCTGACTTCGCAGTTGATCACCACCGATCCGATCAGCAATGCAGAGTTTCAGCATTTGCAAGCCTATATCCAAGGGATGTGGGAGCGCCCGATCGACGAATTGCGATCGCATCTCAAACCTGGCGAACGTCCCCGAATGGTGGGCACATCGGGCACGATCGAAACCCTGGCAATTTTGCACTCTCGCGACAAATTCGGGACGGTGCCTGCCCCTTTAAATGGCTATCAGTTTAGTCTCAAAGATCTGCGCGAATGGGTCAACCGTCTGCGAAAACTCAGCTATGCCGATCGCCTCTTAATTCCCGGCATGAACGATCGGCGGGCAGAAATTATTTTGGCTGGGGCGCTGATTTTACAAGAAGCGATGACGCTGCTGGGCACCGACGCGATCGTGATCTGTGAGCGATCGCTGCGAGAAGGCGTGATCGTCGATTGGATGCTGGCCCACGGACTGATCGAAGATCGGTTGCGCTATCAAAGTTCGGTTCGTCAGCGCAGCGTCTTAAAAACGGCTCAAAAATATCAAGTCAATTTAGACCACAGCCAACGGGTTGCCGAGTTTGCGCTGAGTTTGTTTGATCAGACTCAAGGCGTATTGCACAACTGGAATGGCGAAGCGCGAGAACTGCTCTGGGCGGCGGCAATCTTGCACAACTGCGGGCACCATATCGGGCACTCGTCTCATCACAAACACTCTTATTATTTAGTTCGTCACGCTGAGTTGCTGGGTTACACCGAGATCGAGATTGAAGCGATCGCTAACCTTGCCCGCTATCACCGCAAAAGCAATCCTAAAAAACGTCATGAAGGTTATCGCAACCTAACCAGCAAAAAGCATCGCAAAATTGTCGAGCAACTGAGTCCTTTATTGCGGCTGGCAGTGGCGCTCGATCGCCGACAGATTGGCGCGATTCGCTCGGTGCAGTGTGAATATCTGCCAGAGCAGCAAGCCATGCGTCTATTGATTGAAAGCCGTCAACCGATCGATGATTGCGCTTTAGAATTGTGGAGCTTGGATTATAAGAAGGGCAGCTTTGAGACGGAGTATGGCATCAAGCTGGTGCCTGTTTTACGATCTTCTTCGTAAAGAAAAGCTCTCCGCTTCTTCAAGAAGTCGGAGAGCTGAATAGGTTCTAAGATCTCAGCGCGTCTAGCATTGCCTGATGAATATGGCTCTGGTCAACAGCACGCGGAACACCCGGAATTTTATATCGCTTCGGCGTTCCACCAGGAGGACTGTCTACAAAATCCACATCGCGACCGACAAAATCTGCCAGCCTCAGCGCACCGCCTTGGAAGTAAACAGGCACCATGCGGCTGCTGTGGTTGCCCCACCCATACTTGATAGCTGGGTCAGATCCCCAGAAGTGCCCCGCGGTGGCGGGCGTGTGCTGGTTGTAGGTCAGGTCTTTTGCCCCCTTTGACTGCACGAGTTGTGCATAGTTGTCATTTAAGGTCAAATAGTGGTCGTGGTCGGCTGTAACGATTAGCACATTCTTCTTCCAGCCACCGTTTTGACCGATCCATTTAACGACTTCGGAGACGGCAGTGTCAAACGATCGCATCGTCCCGATCAAGTTGTCGAGGTTGTTGTCGTGGGCTGCCCAGTCAACGTCGCCGCCTTCAATCATCAGCCAAAAGCCGTCTTTGTCTTTGCCTAGCACCTCTAATGCAGCGCGACTCATTTGAGCCAACGTCGGATTTGCTTTGACTTCTTTGGCAATGAATTGACTGTCTGTTTCACCTGGAGCCAGCGGACGAACGGTATCCGGCTTAGGAATTTGAGTGCCGTTATTCACCGGAGATCCAGTCGGAGCGGTCGAGGCAGAAGCCGTGGCGTAAACCGAAAAATTATCCAATCCGGTCGAGCTGTAATCACCCGATGCACCCCGAATCGGAATGTTGCCATTCTGACCACGGGCACCATAGAGTCCTAGCAGCCGTTCACCTTTGTTGGGGTTAATTCTTTTAGCGGTTTGGATCAGGGTTTTGCCGCCATCGACGATCGCGCCTAAATCATTTGTCGTTGTGACTTTCGTGTCGCGTTCTAAAAACCTGTAGCCATATCGGTTGGTTTTAGGCTTCGATCTCAACTCTTCATAAGTAGACTGCTTAATGTAGTTAAACGCAATTTGCTTTGCGTCCGGGTTTGTGGTTGTGGGAGCGGGGATGTCTTTAGGAACGATCGTGCTAGCAGGGGTCTTATTTTCATAATCTAGAGGATGTCCGCCGCCAATTAACACGGTTGGCAGATAGCCTTGGTCTTCTCGAATCGCTTCTTGCAGAATGTTGTCAAGCGCTGGGAAATCATTGTCATATTTGCTGCGGCGGTTGACGCTCGATGCTGCCGCTCCTGGAGTCGCGTGAGTGATGGGCACTGATGTGACCAAGCCCGTCGATTTACCCAAGGCTCTAGCATCTTGCAGAATGGTTTTCACCGAAGTCCGCTCGTAGATGTCTACTGCCATGGCGTTGTTGTAGCTCTTAACCCCGGTATAAAGCGTCGATGCCGTGTTTGCTGAGTCAGGGTAGCTGCACTTGAGATATTCAGGGTCAGCACTGCCAGGAGCCGCAGGGGTTAAAGGAGTCCAGGGGTTAGAACCGCCTTTGGCAGGCTCATATCCAACAATGTTGCCACCTAAAGGGTTGCCTCCGAGGCGACACGGTTGAGCGGCTGTGGCAGTCAGGTTGCGGGCGGGGGTGCCGGGGTTGAGCGCTGGGTTAAATTGAAAGCCAGCCCGAATCGGAGCTGCACCTGTCACGCCACAGTCAAGGGTGCCTGTGGGGTTGGCAATCGTTTTGCAGACTGCGGCAGCGTCATTTAAAGCGCTACTGCCAGTTGAGCCAGCGATCGTCGTTCCATAAGTCGTAGCGTAGGTGTAGCCCTTTAACTGCTGGAAGCTCAAGCCCTGCCCTTTGCCAGCCTTATAGAAGGGTGCGCCCTTGGCTACGGCTGCGGCACGAGCCATATTCCAGCCCATGCCGTCGCCGATCATCAAAATTACGTTTACCCCATTGCCCGATCGAGCAGCCAAAGCAGATGGCGTGTTAAAAGGAACAAGATTGACTGAAACAGTGCAAAAGAGGCACGCCATAAAGAAGGACAGATGCCGGGTAATCGTTTGAAGAAATTTCGTCATTGCGGATTCCTTGAGCGATGGGCTTCCGATCGGTTTATAAACACAAAAATCTGTGAGATTCACGCGGGGCGAATCTCGGCAAGAGACTTTAATCTTTAGAGGTCAGACGCGATCTGGCTAACGCTACTGATAGAAATTGGGTGCCTGGTGACTCGCTGCGGTTTCTAGAGCAAACTCGCTAATGGGCGGTTGAGCTTGCGGCTGGATTACAGGAGCGCTTTGCACAGGTGCGATGTTGGGGGCAGAAAATGAGCCGATCGCCAATGCTAAAGCACCGCAGAAGCCCACGAGAAAATAAACGACCGGACGCAGAAGGCGAGAAAAATCTAAAATCATCTAGGTAACTTGAATAAATGACTAAGTATTCAGAAATCTCTCAATCAGATTAATACTTAGTTTGCTAAACTCCGTGTTTTCCCCAATACATGAGAGGTTAAGCTTTGGGTAAAAAATGGGTGTAATTTGGGTTTTTCAGTCGATTGTTTGCTAATGATTTGCAGCGTGATTTCTTGAATCAAAAACTGTTGAGACAAATGACTTCTAATTTGTTCTAACAAACAATCGCGATCGTGATGGTCTAATTCTGGCAAAACGTGTAGATGAACATTAAGCGCTACGTATCCTGATGTGATACTCCAAATTCGCAGATGATCAACTTGGGTGACTGGCTCAAACGCGATCAGCGCTGTCTCAACATCTGCGGGATCGATCGAGCTGGGAGCATATTCCAGCAGAATTTCTAAGCTTTCTTTAATCAACGGCAGAGCGCTGAGGCTGGTCAACGCGGCGACCAAGAGACTCGCGGCGGCATCCATCCACATCCAATGCCAAAAATAGATCGTCAGACTGGCTGCAATCACGCCCACTGAGCTAGCAGCATCGGCTAAAACGTGCAAAAAGGCGGCTTTCAGGTTCAAATCGTCTTGACTGCGCTGGTGCAGCAGCATCAGATTGAGGCTGTTTACGCCTAGCCCGATCGTGGCACCGATCAGCATCGGCAAGCCCAAAACAGTTTGCGGGGTGTGAAATCGATCCACACTTTCCCAAATTATAAAGGCAGCGATCGCCAATAGACTCAGCCCATTTAGCAAGGCAGCGAGGATCTCGACTCGTTTGTGCCCAAAGGTCGATCGTCCTGCGGCAGGGCGTTGAGCAATCCACACGGCAATCAGCGTCATTCCTAACGCTGCGATGTCTGCAAATAAGTGACCTGCGTCTGCCAGCAGCGAGAGGCTATGGCTAAACGCCCCAATGATCAGTTCGGTGGCAAAAAGACTGCTTAAAAGAATGAGAGCCAGGCTCACCGTCTGCACTTTTTGTCTGGGGTTTTCTGAATGCAGATAGCCACAATAGCAAGAGCGCAAGGCGGAGGGTTTAGGGGTAGATCGATCGACGGTTAATGTCATTCAGCGTCGCTCAAGACGATTGGATTGAGGGATAAGAATTGCAGCAGTCTGCTCTTATCTCTGAACAGACTATCAGGTTTGTCTTTAATAGAGGGGTAAGCGAACATTAACTTTCAGTAAAATCATCCTTGACACGTGAACCTTCGTTGTGAATCCAGATCTATACTGACAAGCACCCTAGCGATCGGCGGTTTTGCCCTGTGAGTTCAATACCAAAAAAAACCAAATTAGCGCTGAAGTGGAGTGTCCACCTCCGGTTGCTTTTGTCTGTCTTGTTAGCGGGGATAGTTGCAGTCTTGCTGCCATCCTGGCTTTATTGGGCAACTCGCGCACTCTGCATTTGGGACACTGGCATGATTAGCTTTCTAGGCTTGAGCTGGTGGCTGATGGTGAATGCCACCCCCGATTCAATGCGCCGCCATGCTCAACATGAAGACCCTGGGCGCTTAATGATTCTCAGCTTAATTACGGCGGCAGCCTGTTCAAGTTTATTTGCGATCGGCTTTATTCTGCGCGACAAAGGGGCAGAAAATCGGCTCTTAATTTTGCACTTGGCACTGTCGATCGTGACGATCGTCGGTTCGTGGCTATTGGTGCATACCATTTTCGCCTCTCACTATGCTCGCGCCTATTATCAACCCGGAAAATCACTTCACGAATGTAAAGAAAATGGCTTAGATTTTCCGGGCGATATCGAGCCAGATTATTGGGATTTCCTCTACTTTTCGTTTGTGATTGGCATGACTAGCCAGACAGCAGATGTAGAAGTGACTTCTCGTGAGATTCGACGATTAGCACTGCTGCATGGCGTGCTGTCTTTTTTCTTTAACACCACGATCGTGGCGATGACTATCAATATCATTGCAGGTCTGATTTGAGCCAAGTTTGAGCAACTGCTTGTGTCGGTTTCTCAACCTAATTGCAGATTTCGGTATCTAGGATTACCTCGTAACCTTGATGTTGAAGTTTTGTAAATTAATTGTCCGGTTCTGGAGACGATCGCAGTCTAACCATCTTTGAAACCTGTAGCTGGTGCCGAATCGTTATGCCGATCGTTCAATCTGCCCAATCGATTCCGAAAAATAACCCTGTCTGGAGCCAGCTTTTAGTTGCTGGCTTGCTGCTAATGCTCTCATCGGGCTGTAGCGGATTTTCAAAAGCAGAAGCCGAGTCAAAGCGACCATCGGGGGCGCAGCAGGGCAACCCTGCCGTTGATGTCGCGATCGCTCAGACTGACTCCCTGCAAAAACAATTGGAGTATACCGGAACGACTCAACCCGTGCGCGAAGTATCGGTTCGTGCCCAGATCGAAGGGCGATTGCTCAACCTCAACGTGGATGTGGGCGACTCGGTGCAGCAGGGGCAAGTTTTAGGGCAGTTAGATGACGCAATTCCTCTTGCGGCTGTGAGCAAAGCAGAAGCCGATGTTGCCGCGCAGCAGTCAGAAGTCGCACAAGCAGAGGCAGAACTTGGCAACATCCGCACGCAGGTAGAACGTGCCCGATTAGAGCTTCAGCAAGCGCGATCGGACGCTGCACGAACTCAGCAACTCTTGCGTGAAGGTGCGATCTCAGCCCAGCAAGCCGAAACCGATCGCACGACTGCCCGCACCGCAGAACAGGCATTTCGCTCTGCTCAGGCACAGATTAAAACCCAACAGCAAGCGGTGACTGCCGCTCAAAAACGAGTCACTTCTCAGCAGGCAATCGTCAATCAAGAATCAGAACGGCGATCGTATACGGTTCTGAATTCTCCCGTCACAGGCTCGGTGTTGCAGCGCGTTACCGAACCAGGAAACTTAGCTCAGGCAGGCAGTGAAATTCTCAAGCTAGGAGACTTTAGCCGCGCCAAAATTGCAGTTCAGGTTTCAGAACTAGAGCTAGGAAAGATTCGAGTCGGACAGCCCGTTCAGGTGCGGCTAGATGCCTATCCCAATCAGCAGTTTAAAGGGCAGGTGAGCCACATTTCTCCGGCAGCAGAACCGACTGCGCGACTCGTGCCGATCGAAATCACCCTTCCCAACTCAGAGCGAAAAATTCGCAGTGGTTTGCTAGCGCGGGTGAACTTTGCGCGATCGGCAACTCAACGAGTCGTCGTACCCGAAGCTGCGATTCAAACCCCTAAAGGTCAAGACAATTCAAACACTGGAACTCTATTCACGGTGAATGGCAAAGGAGATCAAGCAAAGGTGGTGGCGAGATCGGTGAAACTAGGTCAGCGAGTTGACGGCAAAGTCGAGATTCTGTCAGGACTTCAGCCTGGAGAATCATTTGTCGCTCGCGGCAATCGTAACCTCAAAGACGGGGACTCTGTTCGTCTCAGCTTTCTCTCAGAAAAGCCTCAGCAGTCATCCCAGTAAATCTCACTAGACCTCCTGCACAAATTCAGATTTGTCCCCTGGTTCCTAATTCTGAGAGAACTAGATCTTTCAAAGTCCCCCAATTCTGGGGGATTTTAGGGGGCGAACTCTTGCAGGTACGACAACGAGAAGTTTATTCATGCAGGATATCTAAGCTACTTACTAGCCCTTCACCCAAATAAATGGCTCATGTCGCAATCCAACCCGTCTGGTTTCAGCATTAGCAGCCTTGCAATTCAACGACACATTGGCACTTTGATGCTGACGATCGCCGTGATTGTAATGGGCATCTTTTTTATCTCGACGCTGCAAGTTGATCTGCTGCCCTCGATCACCTATCCGCGCATCAGTGTGCGGGTCAACGCGCTGGGCATCTCCCCTGAAGTCGCGGTTGATGAAGTCACCAAACCGCTTGAGGAAGCGCTCTCCGCCACTGAAGGAGTCGTTCAGGTCTATTCTCAAACCCGTGAAGGACAGGTGAGCGTCGATTTATTTTTTCAACCCGGCGGGAATATTGACCAGGCACTCAATGACGCAACGGCTGCTTTCAACCGGGCTAGAGGGAGGTTGCCCGATACGATCGCAGATCCTACCCTGTCCAAGATTGATCCGTCGCAGTCGCCCATTTATGAGCTGGCGCTTACGTCGCCCTCGCTGCAAGATGTTGATTTACGGGTGTTTGCCGACGAAGAACTGGGGCGCGAACTGGGCGTAGTTGAAGGCGTTTCTGCCGTGGATGTGTCGGGGGGCATTGAAGAAGAAGTGCGGGTGAATGTCGATCTTGATCGTCTGCAAGCTCAAGGAATTGGGTTGACAAATGTATTGACTGAGATCGAAGCCACGAATCGAGATGTGTCGGGTGGGCGGATTTTGGGCGAAAACTCTGAGCCGTTGACCCGCACGATCGGACGGTTTGAAAATGCCGCAGAAATTCGAGATTTGTCGTTTGAAGCGGGAGAAGCGACAGAGACCCCGACTGGAACGACTTCGGAAAATAGTGTGCCTGTTGTGAGGCGGCGAGTCTATTTGAGAGACTTTGCAGAGGTGATTGATGGCACCAAACAGCAGCGCGTGTTTGTTGGGTTGAATGGAGAGCCAGCCGTCAAAATTAGCATTCAAAAACAGCCAGACGCAAACACGATCCAGGTGGTTGAGGGCGTGAAAAAGCGGATTGAAGAGTTGCGGAAATCGAATCTGATTCCCGCAGATATGAGGCTGCTGCCAACGCTAGATGAATCGGTGTTCATTCAGAATGCGATCTCAAACGTCACGACCTCTGGATTAATTGGCGCAGGGTTAGCCGCGATCGCCGTGCTGTTATTTTTGGGTTCGATTCGCCAAACGCTGATCATTGTTTTGTCGATTCCCCTCGCGACGCTAGCCGCCATTATTTTAATGGGATTGTTTGGCTTGTCGCTCAACGTTTTTAGTTTGGGCGGTTTGGCATTAGGCGTGGGAATTGTGGTCGATAACTCGATCGTCATGCTAGAAAACATTGCGTTAGGGGCGGGTGTAATGCCAGGTCGAGACAGTCGATCGCGGCTTACGTCTCGGCAAATGATTGATCAAGCGTCTCAAAGCAGCCGGGAAGTTGAGTCTGCTCTGGTTGCCTCTACCAGTACGAATTTAGTCGCAGTTCTGCCGTTTCTACTGATCGGCGGATTTATTGCCCTGCTGTTTAATGAATTAATTCTGACTATTTCCTTTTCGGTTGCAGCTTCTATTCTCATTGCCATTACAATCGTGCCAATGCTCGCTTCTCGACTGCTGGCGATTAAATGGTCGAGTCGTGTTGGAGATTCTTGGCTGTTGCGGCAGTTTAACCAGCGGTTTGAGGCTTCGACACGGGGTTATGGAACGCTGCTGAACTGGGTCTTGCGGCGACGCTGGTTTGTCGTGGGGTTAACGGTGCTGATGTTGGGAAGCAGCAGTTTTTGGATGGTGGGTCAGATTCCTCAAGAAATTTTGCCTCGCATCAACACTGGGCAGGCGAATCTATCGGCTCAGTTTCCGCCCGGAACCCCGCTTGCAGCCAATCGGAAAGTAATGGCAGCCGTCGATGAGATTTTGCGCGCCCAGCCAGAAACCGAGTATGTGTTCAGTACGATTGGCGGATTTTTGTTTGGCAGCAACACGAGCGAAAACTCGCTGCGTAGCTCTAGCAATATTACCCTCAAATCAGGCACCGACGTTGAGGCATATGCGGCAAGAGTCAGTCGAGAATTCAACAAGCTCAACTTAGTTGATATCCGCTTGCGGCTCAGTCCGGGTCAGGTGCGAGGGTTGATTCTCAACAACTCTCCCGTGAGAGGGGCAGAGATGGATGTAATTCTTCAAGGGCAAGATGAGCAGCGACTTCAAGAAGCGGGACAGCAGGTGCTGCGATCGCTAGAACAGCAGGCAACTCTCACCAGTTTTCGCCCCGATGCCGATGCGCGTCAGCCTGAGATTCAGATCCGGGCAGATGCGGAGCGATCGCGGGCGCTGGGCTTGAGCACTCAAGACATTGGCGATACGATTCAAACGGCGATTACGGGCACGGTGCCGACGCAGCTACAGCGGGGCAACCGTCTAATCGATGTCCGCGTGCAGCTCAATCAAGATGCGATTCGCAACCCGTCGCAGCTAGAACGATTGCCGCTATTTGTGGGCAACAATCGCCAGGTTCGGCTCTCGGATGTGGCGACGATCGCAACGGGTCAAGCCCCCGGCCAGATTCAGCGCATCAATCAACGTCAGGTGTTTCTGATTGCTGGAAACTTAAATGAAGGTGCTAGTTTAGGAGACGCTTTAAAGCAAGTCGATGGTGTCTTATCTGGGCTGACGCTGCCCGAAGGCGTGAGTACGCTTCCCAGCTCTGCGGCGCAGTCTAACCAGCAGCTACAGTCTGCGTTGCCGCTTCTGGGAGGGCTGGCAGCGTTTCTAGTCTTTGTGGTGATGGCGGTTCAATATAATTCGCTGGTCGATCCGTTGGTGATTATATTGACGATTCCCTTAGCGTTAGCGGGGGGGATTTTTGGACTGTTCATCACGAAGACAGCGATCGGGGC
This sequence comes from Phormidesmis sp., assembly GCA_043772715.1. Taxonomy (GTDB): domain Bacteria; phylum Cyanobacteriota; class Cyanobacteriia; order Leptolyngbyales; family Leptolyngbyaceae; genus Phormidesmis_A. Next base: position 23,441 of record JAYVFW010000417.1, read on the forward strand.
AACGGTGATTGTCGGCGCAGTCCTATTAGTGGGGATTGTCGTCAACAACGCCATCATCATGGTCGAGTTAGCCAATCAGCTTCGAGACGAGAAGGGCTGCGATCGTCGAACTGCGATTCTGCAAGCTGCGCCTCAGCGATTACGTCCTGTGTTGATGACAACGATTACAACTGTTTTGGGAATGTTTCCTCTGGCTCTGGGTTTGGGGCAAGGAGGCGAGTTTCTGCAACCGTTGGGGATTGTAGTCTTTTCAGGATTGTCCTTGGCAACGCTGTTAACGTTGTTTATCATTCCCTGTTTCTATTTGCTGTTGCATGATCTGGTTAGTGGGCGACGGGGCAAAAAAGTGGTTGAGATCGAGTCTTCTCCAGCATCAGAAGAAGAACCTTCTGACCCGGTTTCGAGCAGAAAATAAGAGGGCACAATAGACCTCCTGCATGAATAGAATTCTCGACGTAACTACCCTGAAATCTCGCCCCCTAACCCCCAATTCTGGGGGGATCGGAGTTCAAAGTCCCCCAGAATTGGGGGATTTAGGGGGCGTTCCCAGATTCGTGCAGGAGGTCTAATATACCGTGCCCCTACTGTACGGGTATGGCACTGCCGTGTCCTCATGCGGATCTGTCGCATTACACTCCTCACATTCATCATTAACTGCCCGCTTCAGGAAACCCAGTCCCCGAACGCACTGCCGCATTCTCGACCCCATCTGCCAAATTGCGATAGCGTTGCAGCACAGAGCGACTATAAGTGGCAATGCTAGGGTAGCGATGCCCCCGATAATACTGCAATCTCGTCGAAGTATAGCGATCGGGTTTGCCGCTATACCACCATGACGCGACTCGCATAATCGCTAATTCTTCATTGCCACCGCTGGCTAAGAGCGATCGCTGCCAATATTGGTTGAGCTTATAGTCAATAATCGCAAGCTGAATGGCTGGATTGCTGAGAAATGTTTGACGGGAAACCCGATAACCTAACGCCTCCTGCGACCAGGCAGCGAGATTGCTGGGCATCACTTGAGCATAGCCTAACGCCCCTGAATGGCGATTGACGCTTTGAAATTTTGCGCCGCTTTCTTGCCCGATAATCGCCCACCTCAGCAGTTGCACTGGCTGAGACAGCGGAGCTGATTGCTGAACTGAAGGCGCTAGGAGAGAAGGAATCTGGAAGGGGTCTTGAGTCGCGCAGGCGGGTAGCCCTATTGATAGTAGAAAAACGCTGCTAGCAAAATTTCGCAGCCAAAACCGACTGCTCAAACTACCGAGCCATTGAGAAGCAATCATGCAAGATCTTATGAAACAAACTAGAAGAGTGTACAGGCAATGAGTCGCTAATGTAAAACGTTTTAATACGGAAGTATTTTGCTATTTGTGAGCAACTGTGAATGCTAAACCTGCACAAGAGTTTTGATTTTATTAAATAAAATAGTGCAAAAAGCTTAATGTTTAATACGACGTTGAAAGAATAACTAGATCATTAATCTATGCAATTCTGGATTTTGGCTAGCTCAATTCTTCGGCAGAAAAGACATCGCTTACAGGCAACTGCAACTCTGAGAATGTGGGAGAGAAAACTCGATCGCTCATCCGAAATCGCTGCACTTCATACTCACCTTCTACAAGATGATAGACCGAAAAAGTCGGCTGTTTGGGGTAGCCAATGTGTAGGCGGTTGCCTAAACCCAGATAATCTATTACCCAATATTCAGGAATTCCTAGCGCTTCATAGTCACGTAGTTTGCTCAGATAGTCATCTTGCCAGTTAGTGCTGACGACTTCGACAATCAGGCGCACTGATGCCCCCATTGTGATAATCGATTCCTGGCGTTGCTGAATGATGCTATGAATCTGTCTATCGGGGCTGAATCCTTTCGCCCCCTAAGTCCCCCAAAATTGCGGGACTTTAAGATTCTGGTTCCCCTCAAACTTGGGGGGCTAGGGGGGCAATTCATATTTGCATTCAGCAACGCCCGATTCCTTTGCCCATCGAGGTTCATGGTTGATCATTTGCCTGTCTAGAACGATTACATCTGGCTCATTTTGGTGATAATAAAAATGGTTATAGGAACGTTAAAGATAATGTTCCTATAACCATTTAGTACGGCTTGTAAAAATCAGGATTTATTGTCCTAGATCGTTGTCTTCAATCCATTTCACGACTTCTGAAGAAGACTCTGCATAGAGAGACTTTCCAGTTTTGGGATCGTAAGCGTGCCAGAACGTGATGCCATTGCTAACTATTTGCTTCACCGAAAGCTGAGAGTGACGATCGAGGGCATCTAACCAAGAGTGCCAAACTTGTTTGACCAGCGCCAACAGATTCAACGGGTGGCTTTCGCGGTCTAGTTGCTGTTGCTCTTGCTCTAACAGAGTGAGGAGTTGAGTGTTTTGAGCCGCTTTTGCAACGGCAAGCCGACGAGCTAAAGAAGCGGCGATCGTGGCTTGATGTTGAGCAGCGATTTCAGACGGATTGACTTGAAGTGCCGTAGCCATAATTCACAAAGGGATGAAATTTTGATGTTAGCGGAGACCTTAGATACCTCTATTTTAAGATATTTCTGTAGCAAAAACTACAAAAAAATTATTTCTGAAGTTTTATTTAACATTAATGTTGCAGGTTTTTTACAAAATTCTCACAGCTAGAATGCCTGCGATCGCAGAAGTGATGGCAGAAGTCAACGCTGTGATGAATAACCACCACGCAGCAGCGGAGATCGCTTTGCGGGTTTCTTCGGCTTGATGGCGTGCCTGTTGCTTTAACTGATCGATACGCTGTTGAGTGTCGTGTTGCAACCGTTCGGTTTGCTGAACAACGCCCGTGCGAACAGCATCGAGCCGATCAAGCATCTGGTGAGCCAATGACTCAGAAATGTCCTCGCGATCGTTGAACCAGTGGGTCAGAGCCTCGCGATTAAAGCCACGCAGTCGCTCACTCAAGGGTTCAATTCCAGGTTGCGAATGGGTTAACAGGGCACTGAGATCGTGTTTGATTTGATCAAAGTTTAAGTCGGGTAACTCTAGAGCAGTGAGTCGATCGCGAAATTGGGAAAAAGTGTGGGCGATCGCGGTCTGAATCTGCTGTTGTGATTGGTGCGCTTGTTCAGCCAGTTTTTGGAGAATAGACTCAACTTGCTCGATGATGTGGCTGGCTTCCGCTTGGGTTAAGTCTTGGCGTTGAGCAAGGAGGGCACTCAGGGTTGAACGATCAATATGCGAAAGTGTTTCTTTCAGTGATTCTAAACCTGCTTGTGGATCGTGCAACAGTTGTTTTAGCTCATGTTGCATATTGTCTAAATTGAGATCTGCTTTGTTGAGGTGCTTCAGATAATCTGCTAGCTGAGTCTGAGTATTTTTGGCTCCTTCTTTTGCTCTGAGTGCCCGCCTTCGCGGTGGGTTGCTGGCTGGCTGAATGGGAATCTTCAAAGTCGGAGCGTGAATCGTTTTAGCGCTCGACCGCGCCACAGAATCTCCTGTCTTAGATGCTTCGATTAAGGTGTTCCAGGCTTTTTCTAGTTGGTCAGCGACTTGTTGAACTCGCTTCTTCGTTAAATCTTGGCGATCGACTAATCGTTGCTCGATTTCAGCTCGATCGAACTGAGGCAAGGAACAATGTTCGGTTTCACACTGTTGGAGCCATGATTTTAATTGAAGCTGAATTGTTTTGGCAACGAGCTTTTGAGTACGATCGCTGGTGAATTCTTGCATTTGCTGCCAGAGATCGAGGCTTTCTGCACTATTTGATTCAGGTTGAGTGGGTTCTTGAGGTTTGTTCGCTCCAATTGCAGTCAACACTTCTTGACGAGTTTCTTCTAAACGATCGACCACTTGAGCAATTTTTGCAGGAGTCAAATCGCCTCGTTGCTGAAGTAACGACTCAAAATAGTCCAGGGTTAAAGGCTCAAGGTGATTCCGAACAATATTACGATCGGCATCAGGATCATAAATTACGTCTTTAAATTCCAGCGTGACGGTTTTGCGGGTGAGTTGCCAAGGGTAAGCGTGGAGCAAATAGTCTTCGATGTCGGCTTGAATGAGGCTGGGATCTGCGCCCGTCGATCGCGCTCCCGTTAAAGATTGAATTTGCCCTAAAATCTGGCTCACATCCAAATCAGATAAATCGACTCGTTGAAGCACGGTGCTGGTGAGATGTTTGAGATCGAGCGACGCAAACGGGTTCTGAAACCCTGACGGATCGATCGCACCCTCATGTTTTGGCGATAAGAGTTCTGACAGACGGCGATTTAGATCATCTGGGCTAGCCGATCTTAGCCACTCAATCAGTTCACTTTGAGGATTAGACGATTGTGAATTTAGCACGTCTTGCCAGACCGTTTCTAAGCGATCGACCAACTGGTTAATATCTCGCTTAGAGAAGTCGGTGCGATCGCTAAAGAGTTCAACCAATGCAGATCGATCTAACGGCACCCCACTCACTCCTGACGCGATCGGCTTTAATTCAGTATGCAGTAGCTCAGTGAACTCATCGCCGATCGTTTGTAGGTCAAGCTGCGGCACGGGCAGATTTTTTAGATAATTTTGAAGCGTTTCTTGAACTGTTTCCTGAGAATCACCAGGGTTGAGAGCTACCTTTAACTCATGCTGAAGCGTCGTTAGAAGCGTCTCTTGAGCAGCAATTTGCTCTCGTAGGGTGTTTGAGATTTCAGGATTAGGCTTGCGCCCGATCGCACTGATCACAGTCGATATTAAGCCTTGCAGACTCGCGGCAAACGTGTTTAAAATCGATCCCAAAATCGAGCCGACCGCTTGAGAACTCAACCACACTAGCAACAAAAAATAAGCCGACCAAATCACAACGCCTAAAATGGCACCGATGATCGGATAATTGACCAAACTCAACTTGACCGCTAAAAGGCAAGCGACAAACAGCACAACGTTGACTGTCAGCAGCGTGCTTGCTCCGATCGCAAACGTGATCCGATTAACGTTCTCAGAGCGATCGCCGTTAGCATTTGAGTCAGTGTCAGGCTGGTTTGATTTTGAGTGAGGCAAAAAGCCAAGAGCCGTGACTCCAGCCGCGATGCCAAACGTGGTCAGCAACAGTTGGAATGCAAAAGCAATCAGCAGCCCGATCACCAAGGTTGTCAGCACAGGCGGACTGGAAGCCACAAAAGGCATTTCTGAACTCATAAAGTCACCTCAGCAGCGATACACCTGCATTGATTGAAGGTAAATAATTCGGGCATTGCTGAATCCGGGTATGAATTGCCCTCACCCCCAACCCCTCTCCCCAAGAAGAGAGGAGCTAGAAATTTTGTCCCCTCTCCTTGGGGAGAGGGCTAGGGTGAGGGCAAATTTATCAATTCATACCCGGATTCAGCAACGCTATAACTCGCACACTACCCATTAATCGAGCCAAGATGCACCCATCTGAAGGATGACTTTTAGACTGCTGCAAAGATCATCCACCTAACGCCAAGACGATTACGGAAACTCATTAGGTGGGAATGCTACGACAAAATTGTGGGTTATCAACACCAGAAATTTAGCAAGGGGTTTGCGAAGATAGTCTTGTTAACCAAAAGGAAACCAATGAAATTTTTCCTCAAGCCTCTCTACACTTGGTATCGCGCCATTCTACGGAATTCTAAATATCGCTGGCTGATCGTGTTAGGTAGTTTAATTTATCTCGTGAGTCCATTCAATTTGGTCACCGATGCGATACCAGTTCTAGGCTGGATTGACGATGGATTGATTGCAACCGTTCTGGTTACCGAAGTGTCTCAACTGCTTCTAGAACAGCTTAAAACGCGCAAACCAAAGAGCGCTAGCCCAAAGGCTGTAGTTAGCTAGTTTGATCACTCGTCCAAATTTGTAACGCATACCGCAGGTAAACCATGTCTGACTCCATTAAAGATCGCATCACAACTGACTTTGAAAAAGTCAAAACCCAAGGCGGAACACGAGCCACTCGCATTGGTGAAATCGTTCGAGATGCAGCATCTCAGGCAATCACCGAATTGAAAGCAGGCTCTGGTGAAATCGGAACGATCGCCAAAGATACCTTTTCCTCAATCTCAAACAACTTAAATGAGCCGGGACAAGAATCAACCGAGGGGCCAACTTCAAGCGGTTCTAAAACTGTGAATCTGTTCACAACCCTTAAGAATCGGCTGGTTGTTGAGTTAAAGAGTCGGCTGATCACGCTCGATGCCACGCTCACAACTCGCTATGGCGATCGCTACCAAGCCGTCAAGCAACGTGTCGAAAAACTAGCCGATCAGCATAACAACGCGATCGCTAACGCTGAAGCACAAGGATCAGATCCGCTTCAGCAAAAGCAGACAGAGTTTGAAACCAAAGTTGGCGAAGCAGGAACTTCTGTCGCACGGAAAGAACTGCAAATTCGGCAACAGTTAAAAGACCTTTTGCAAACTGCCGCCGCCAAGCTTTAAGCTCCCATTGTTCTAATCATTCACATTGAGGTTATTTTATGCAACTCATTCGCATTTTGCTTGCCGTTTTCCTGCCTCCTGTTGGCGTTTTTCTCACCTACGGTTTGAGCACCACTTTATTGATTAACATCGCGCTGACTTTTCTCGGCTGGATTCCGGGTGTAATTCATGCAGTTTGGGTGATCGCGAAACACGAAGAGAAAGCCAATCAGCAACCGGGCACTTTTTAAGATTAGGAGAAACACAATGCTTGGATTTTTTCTGACTACACTCACGACTGCGTTGAGCTTGTTAGTCGTTGACCTTACCGTTCCCGGAGTGGATATTAATACGTTCGCTGCTGCGCTGTTAGCCGCAGTCTCGATCGGGTTGGTCAACGCATTCGTAAAACCAGTTTTGTCTCTGCTCTCACTGCCGATCACATTTGTGACATTAGGCTTGTTTTCACTCGTGGTCAATGGCGTTTGTTTTTGGCTAGCGTCGCTGCTGGTTCCCGGATTTGCGGTGCATGGTTGGCTCGCGATCGTTCTCGCACCGATTGTGCTCTCATTTGTCAACACGTTTTTGAGTCAATATTTCACAGAAAAAGGCACGGGTCAATCTTTTGCGAAATAGAACTGACGCAAACGCAAGTAGCGACATTCAACATAAAAAAGGAGGATTCTAGATTAGAACCCTCCTTTTTAGTGTTTAGTGGAGCTGACGGGAGTCGAACCCGTGTCCAAATCGGATATTAATATACTGTTCATT
>JAYVFW010000418.1:0-9422 GCA_043772715.1 Phormidesmis sp.
CACACCCGGAACCACAACCGGAGATGTGCAATCTTCTAGCAAATAAATCTTTTTTGCCAAACTGGGATCTTGAGCCAGAATTTCGGTCAGCAGGTCGTCGATCGTCCACGCGACACAGTGACTTTTTGCCTGACCTGCGATGATCACCGCATCAAAATCGAGCAGTTTTTGAATTAATCGACTGTTTTTTTGGGCGATCGCCGATCCGTCTACGCCATCCATCACTTCAGGACGCAACACCGAATAGTTCTCAGTTAAAGGATTGTCGCCTTTGATTTGAAAATTGGTCTGACTGCCGCGCGCAATGCAGTGAAAAAACATCGCCTCTTCAACGGCAGACACCAGGGCGTGACCGATTCCCCCCAGCATGGAGTGATAAGCCCAAACCGTCAGCGGATATTTACCGTTCTCGGTCAATTTTTGAGTGTAGTGCAGCGCATGAGATTGCAGCATCTCATAGTCTCCATTCGTCAGGCTATAAGCAACTCTCGGATTCACTTTCCACACGCCGTTCTGCACATCCTCTAACCGAATCATTGTGGCAGTTGGAACTGGATGTTCACCCGCCGCATTCACCCAAAAAATGGGATGAAAAATCTGCATCGCCCTATGCGTGTCCATCGTCGGCGCAATCTCGGTAATCAGTCCCAAATTGCGGTAGATAAACTCGCAAAGTCGCTGATTGTCTGCGATCGCCCCCGTGCCCGATCGACCGCCCACAAATAACTCAAACTCTGGAATGCAAAACGTATTTTGCACGTCGATCGCTAAAAGACAAACCCGCACCTGATCTTCAGACGCGGGACGAATGCCGTGTTGAGTTGCCCAAGCTTCGGCTTCAGTAGCTCGCTGTTGATAAGGGACACGCCAAACAGTGCCAACCCGATCGCGATCGAAACAAGCTGGAATGGGCAATTGTGAAATGACTGGGATATTCATCAGGCAATTCGTTAGATTAAAAAGCTTAACGCTGAGGACTGCTTAATCGTCTAACTCTGGGTCAGCCTCAAACCGAGTAATGTCGTCTTCTCCCAAATACTCTCCGTTTTGAATTTCGATCATCACCAGAGGAATCATGCCCGGATTTTCAACTCGATGGGGCGTGCAGGTCGGCACATAAGTGGATTGCTTTTGCACTAGGGTTTTTTCTTCGCCCCCGCACAGCACTTTAGCCGTGCCCGAAACCACTACCCAGTGTTCACTGCGGTGATAGTGCATTTGAGTGCTGATGTGATGTCCGGGTTTTAGCTCAATGCGGTTAATTCGATAGCGTTTGCCTTCTTCGAGCAGGGTTACGGTTCCCCAATAGCGGGAGCGCGTGATTTCAGAGTCAGATGACAACGACTGAAGCGCGTTTACACTGTTAGGATGCAAAGCTACTGATTCGTTCACTTCCTGGTTCATCGATTTTCTTAAAGAACTCCTGTCTCTATAATGCAAGACATTTGAGAAACATCCGAATAACGCCCCCCAAAAGACCTCTAAAAATCGAAATAAATATATTTTGAACCGCCTTCAGGAGCCAGCACCCAAACGGCATAAAGACAAAGCGGCACCAAAAATAGTTTAATGTGCCAGGTGAGTTGAAGTTTTAACCCCCGATTCAGCAGATAGGCAAACCCCATTGCTAAAACGATCGCGCCCAGCAATAAAGAAATCTGCAAGGGATATAGCCCGATCGCTTCTCCATAAACTTTTTGGGCAAACTGGGCATCGGCTGACTGCCCGACCAGTCGTTGCAACACCACCCCCGAATCTTTGAGATTTGGCAGACGAAAAAAGATCCAGGTGCTAAAAACCATCAGTTGAGTCACAAACCAGGCAGTCACGATTCCCGGTAGAGTTTGCCAAAATTTCTCAAGTTGGGGAGATTGACGCGATCGCAGATCCACCAGTCGATGCACGGCTAACGCAACCCCGTGCAGACCGCCCCAAACCACAAACCCCCAGGCTGACCCGTGCCAGATTCCGGCAATCAGCATCACAATAATCAGGTTGATACAGGTTCGAGCCAGTCCGAGCCGAGAGCCACCCAGAGGAAAATAAAGATAATTTCGCAGCCAGTCGCCCAGGGTAATGTGCCAGCGTCGCCAAAAATCAGCGATGCTGGTGCTGAAATAAGGAAAGTCAAAGTTTTGAGGCAGATTGATGCCTAACAATAAGGCACTGCCTCGCGCTACATCCACATAGCCACTAAAATCGAGATAGAGCTGCAAGCCATAAGCGACGATCGCCAGCCATAAATTGCCGCTTCCGGCACGCTGGGCGTTGTCAAAACTGAGCTTAACGAGAATATCTAATCGGTCGGCAACCAGTCCTTTTTTAATTGCCCCACACGCGATCAGCCATAGCCCTTCTGTAATCTGATCGATCGCCGGAAATTTAGGCGACTGTAGCTGTCCTGCAAAAGCGTGATAGCGGACAATGGGTCCCGAAATAAGTTTGGCAAAAAACAGTTTATAAGACGCAAACTTGAGAAACTCTTGCGTTGCGGGTGCGCCGCGATAAACATCCACTAAATAGGAAATGCTTTCAAAACAAAAAAAACTCAGCCCCAAGGGAACCAGGACATATTGAGTTGTCCAACTTGCGCCTTGTTGCGCGATTGACCAGCCTAAACCCGCTCCCACCGACGACAGAATGAACGGAAGGTATTTAAAACTCAGCAGAAGTAAAACATTCAGCACTACACCAACGCTCAAAAGCTTGACGCGCCGCTGGTTCCAATCTTGTTGGGCAAACTGCCAGTCTTCAATGCGCCAATCAGGGGGTGCCCCGATCGCTTGCCCCAGCTTAAAGTTAATCCAGGTGGCTGCCAGCAGCAGGGGAATGTATTGGGCTTGCAGCGTGGCATAAAAAACTAGACTGGCGATAAACAGTAGCCACGATCGCAGCCACGACTGTTGCACAGACCAATAGATCCCAACAACACTCAGCAAAAACAAGCCGTAAAGCGGAGAAAGGAAGGTCATGGGCGGGTTGGGTTTTAAACGAGGGCATCCTAGCGGCACAGTTTACCGCTAAATCTAGTGCCTGAAACTTTTTTGCAAAGACGACTCTAATATCAATTTTATTGCCGCAGCAGATCTCTAAAAATGCACAGCAACGCTATGCCCATACAGAAAGGGAGCGGTATAGGGACACGACATGTCATATCCTCTTGCTTTTGGTTGCGGTCAATAGACACTCTGTCAACCGTCCATCGTCTCCTCAATCGCTAGAGAGGTGAGCCATAATATTCTCAAGCGTTTAAATGTCCCTATGCCCGTAGCCGAATTTGGTTGCGGGCAGTTTTGTCTAAAGAGTTTATCGCTACTCAAGGTTTTAGCTCCAGGCAGGAATACCGATCGCCTCAGTCAAAGTCGTGCCCTCAAGCGTGTAAACCTGTGATGCTGCCAAACACCGAGCGCACCCACAACTGGTATACGCTACCAGTTGCCTGCCTTGAGCGGTCGGCGCTAAACTTGCCGCCGTAGTTGCCGTAGGCAGTGAATAAGCTTGAGCTGCCCCAAAGTTGAGATTCCAACCCAGATCTCTAAGAGAGGCGAGCGTCAACTGACTGAGCGGAGTGGCAACTCCAAGGGCTTCAGCATAAGGGGTCATCAACTCAGTGTCAAAGCGAGTTTCATCCCAGTGAGCAAACGCACCCGCCTCGATCGGCACCGCCGTTTGGGTAGAACTGCCAGTCAATTCTCCATAAGCCCACCCCGCGTAGGTATTGGCGTTATAAGTTGCATTGCTGCGGTTGATCAAATTCTTGCCAAAGTTAAAAATTTGCCCAGTAGAATTCATAAACTGGACTGGCTCCCATAGGGTGCCAAAACCCAAAACGTGAGCAAACTCATGAATCATGATGCTACGCAAATAAGCTGGATTGGCATTAAATTCAGCAAACCGACGGGCGTTGATCGTGCTGATGCCACTACTGATGATTAAATTGGGACCGTCTAGCCCAAATTGCGGTCCTGATAAAGCCAAGGTTCCAGTATCAGCACTGCCATTGCCATAAACCAGGCTTTTGCCCGTAATCGTGACGTTTAACTGATTGGATTGAGTGATGGCGCTGCGACTCGTGATCGCACTTTCCCAGAATTTTGCTGCATCGACGATCGCTGCTTTTGCCGCATCGGTTAAGCCACTCAACCCTTGAGTATCAAAACCAAGCCTAAACTCAAATCTTTGGTCATCGCTGACCGCTGGGGCAAAGCTAGTCGTCAGCCCATAGGTTGCGGTCTGACTGCCATAGCTCATCACCTGTGCATAATAGGTGCCCGTCGTCAGAAACCGCCGAATCGATTCGCTGATGGTGCCCCGTTCCCACTGCCACGCCAACACTTCACCGGGGTCAACATCGCCATTTTGGTTAACGTCCTGCACTAGGCGCACATCAGCATCTCCGGTCAAGCCCGTCAAACTGGCGCTGAAAACGCCAGACTGGGCGATCGTAAACCGATAGAAATCATTGAGATTGCCCACACCCACCTGATCGCTGCTTGAAAAGCTCGCCGAATTTTCAGCGATCGCGGCTGTGAGCGTTCCCGGATTTTCTAGAACCGATAAGCCAGCAGTCGGTGCAGTGTTCACGCTTACGGGCGGCACCTCAACAGGACGGCGCAAAGTGCCCATGACCTTCCAATTCAGATCGGCAACCGTCGGCAGTGCCACCGAGTCAACGACATCTAGACCGTTCATTAGCCAAATGCTATTGGCACCTGTGTTTGAGTTGCGCCACACTAAATCAACTTTTGCATCTCCATTAAAGTCGCCCGTGCCAACGATCTTCCAACTTAAGTCGGTGACCGGGGGCAAGACTCGCTTTTCGGTGACAGCGCTGCCATTGGTGACCCACCAAAAGTTTTCGCCCGTGGCACCATTGCGCCAAAGCACATCGACCTGGTGATCTTGATTGAAGTCACCAGTGCCGACGATCGTCAGATTGGCATCTTTGAGCGTCGGTAAATAAACAGCGCTGGAAACCGAAGTGCCATCCATTACCCACCAGGCTACGTCGCCTTCGAGGGTGTTCCGCCAGAGCAGATCGACTTGCCCATCTCGGTTATAGTCACCCGTTCCCACGATCTGCCAATTGAGATCTGCGACCGCAGGCGTGGTTAAGAAAACTGCCTTGGCGATCGAGGTGCTATCCATCACCCACCAGGCGAGACTGCCGTCAGAGTTACGCCAGAGAATGTCGTCTTGCCCGTCTCGGTTATGGTCACCCGTCGCGGTCAACTGCCAGATTGAACCTTTTACGGAAGTCAGATCGCGGTTTCTGACATAGCGGGTTCCGTCCATTGACCAGCTAGTGTTTGTGCCCTCGACTGAGTTACGCCAGAGAATGTCTGTTTTAAAGCTGCTTTGAGCAGACGCAACTCGCGGATCACTCGTGCTGAGAGGTTGACTGTCAGAACTAATTGAAAGCGGCGAAGCGGTAAGCAGGTCATTACTAACGCCCATGACGGATGCTCCAAAGTCGCTTAACCGCAAAACTTACAGACCCAGACGCACAGACGGCGGGCTGATTAAAACTAATAAAAACTTTATACCTATTCACATCAACCCCAATACTACCAATACCAGAAATATGCGCCGAAAGCCTTCTGATGATTTTTAGGGCTTCCAGGCTCTATCTAGAGGATTTTGCTATGGTGAATGGTAGATGCTGAAGGTAGTCAATCTCACTTAGGAGAAGTCCGTAATGCCCTGACATTTACTCTACATCGTACAGACTGAAGTCTGAAAATTTACTAGCCTATGATTAAGTTTTGATGAAGTTAAACCAACCGCCAAATGAATGGGTAGTGGTAGGGACGATCGACCCCTCCCAGCACCGAGACGATCGCGATAATTGGCATAACAAAGCTGGCAACAAATAGGGCTATGCCCAGCACGATCGCGATCGGAATGCCAATCACTGTGACTGCCAGCAATCCTGCAAGGGCGGCGTAAAGGTAAAGATTAATGTGAAAATTGATCGCTTCTCTAGCGTTTCCTTTGATGATCGAGTCATCTGAAATCAGTAAAATCGCCACTGGGATGCCGATTGAGATCAGCAGCGAACTCAAGAAAATTGACCCGTGGCATAGAGCAGACAATAGCTTGCGTTGATCGGAGTTTTCCATAATCGTTATTTTCCAGCGTTGAGATTCTTCTCTAAGGAGATCTGGGATGCAAAAGTGAGGAATTCACCCCGTCTCACTCCTTACCCCTGACTCCATTTCTCGTTATCTTTAAGGTATTGTAAAACTTCCGGGCTTCCTCGAATTTATCCTTTGGATTTAAGCATGTCCACTGAACTTCAGGCTGAATTGCAGACAGCAGTTGAGCGTCGCCGCAACTTTGCGATTATTTCTCACCCCGACGCAGGCAAAACGACCCTGACTGAAAAGCTGCTGCTTTATGGAGGCGCGATTCACGAAGCAGGAGCCGTCAAAGCGCGTCGTTCTCAGCGCCATGCCACCTCAGACTGGATGGCAATGGAACAACAGCGCGGCATCTCGATCACCTCAACGGTGCTGCAATTTGAGTATCAAAACTGTCAGATCAACCTGCTTGACACCCCCGGACACCAAGACTTTAGCGAAGACACCTACCGGACGTTAGCCGCCGCCGATAATGCGGTGATGCTGATTGATGCAGCCAAGGGCTTAGAGCCGCAGACCCGCAAGCTGTTTGAAGTCTGCAAACTGCGATCGCTGCCCATTTTCACCTTTGTGAATAAGCTCGATCGTCCCGGTCGCTCCCCGCTAGAGCTTTTGGACGAAATCGAACAAGAATTGGGCTTACAAACCTACGCGGTGAATTGGCCGATCGGTATGGGCGATCTCTTTCAAGGGGTCTATGACCGCCGCAGTCAGCAAATTCACCTGTTTGAGCGCAGTCAACACGGCAGCCGAGAAGCGATCGATACCGCGATCGACCTCGGTGATCCGCGCATTGAATCGCTGTTGGAACAAGGACTTTATCATCAGTTCAAAGACGAGTTAGAACTGATTGAGGGCGCTGGATCTGAACTCGATTTAGAAGCCGTTCATCAAGGCAAGATGACTCCCGTTTTCTTTGGCAGTGCCATGACTAACTTTGGGGTGGAGCTATTTCTCGATGCGTTTCTCGACTATGCGCTCAAGCCGGGAAATCACGAAAGCAATCAGGGTGAAATTGAGCCGACCTACCCAGATTTTTCGGGTTTTGTGTTTAAGCTTCAGGCAAATATGGACCCCAAACACCGCGATCGGGTCGCCTTTGTGCGAGTTTGTTCGGGCAAGTTTGAGAAAGATATGACCGTAAGCCATGCGCGAACGGGAAAAAGCGTGCGATTGTCTCGTCCTCAAAAGCTGTTTGCTCAAGATCGAGAAGTGATCGAAGAAGCTTATCCCGGCGATGTGATTGGGTTGAACAATCCGGGTGTGTTTGCGATCGGAGACACCATTTACAACGGTCAAAAGCTGGAATATGAAGGCATTCCTTGTTTCTCACCAGAGCTATTTGCCTATTTGAGAAACCCCAACCCGTCTAAGTTTAAGCAGTTTCGCAAAGGCGTGTCTGAGCTTCGAGAAGAAGGTGCCGTTCAGATTATGTATTCTGCCGACGAAGCCAAACGCGACCCGATTCTAGCCGCCGTTGGGCAGTTGCAGTTTGAAGTGGTGCAGTTTCGGATGCAAAACGAATATGGCGTTGAGACGACGGTAGAGTGGCTTCCTTACACGGTGGCTCGGTGGGTCGATGGCGGCTGGGAAGCGTTGCAAAAAGTAGGGCGGATTTTCAACACGTTAACGGTTAAAGATAGCTGGGAGCGTCCTGTCTTGCTGTTTCGCAACGAGTGGAACTGTCAGCAGCTTCAGTCAGACCACCCTGAGTTAAAACTAAACTCGATCGCCCCCGTAGTTTCTGGAAAAGAGCCAACCGCCATCTAAAGGTATCCTAGAAGCGCTGTGAGTTCCAGAAATTATGACTTCTTCCCCTGATTCCGCTTCGGGTGCCGATCGTCTGGAAGCGGGTCTGGCAGCAATCAAGCAGGGCAACTACTCCCAGGCGATTCAACACTTGGAGCGCTATCTCGTGTCTCAAGCGGGCGCTTTAGAGCAGCCTAACTCGATCAAGGCGCGAATGTGGCTGGCGACGGTTTATCTGCGAAGTGGGCGACCCAAAAAGGCGATCGCCGTTTGCCAGCAATTGCATTCTAGTCCCCACGTCAAAGTCAGAGATTGGGCAAACCAGACGTTAGCCGAGATTGAGCAGCGTTATCCCACATCGACCGATGAAACTGACGATGAAACCGCAGATTTAGCGGGATTTGTGCCCTTGCGGTCTGAGGCAACGGGTAGGCGATCGGTCTTCGTTCCTCCAAACTCAGCGGCAACCGATCAGCCATCTGTTCAGAATTCAGAATCTCCGCCACCCATAACTCAACCGTCCGCTACATCTGCTGCGGCTTCCCCTCCAAACTCGTCAATCTGGCGCAGTGCTGGACGATCGCAGCGCTGGCAACCTTTACCTAAAATCAGTCCCGCTCGATTGCAGTGGGCAGAAATAGCGACTCCGATCGCGCTCTTTCTGCTGATCGTCAGCGTGTTTACAGTCTTGAATGCGATCGGACTTCTTTGGTTCAAGTTCATCACCAGCATTCTGCACTGGAGCAGTCCGATTCCGTTACTCGAAATTCCAGTCATACCAATTCTGCTGATTTTGGCAGTGCTGTTGGTGGCTTCTCCCTGGCTGCTTGATGCACTCCTCAAAGGGTTGTACCACCTGCATCCTCTGTCAACTAACACGCTAGGAGCGCACAGCCCAGAAGCCTATCGAATGATTCAGCGCTTTTGTCAGCAGCATCAGATGCCCATGCCGCGTCTAGGAATCGTGCCCACTCAAGCGCCTTTAGCTTTTACCTACGGCTCTCTGAGACGATTTTCTCGAATTGTGGTCAGTCAGGGCCTCCTCGACCAACTAACTGACGACGAAATCGCGGTCATTTATGCAGGTGAACTCGGTCACATTCTGCATGGGGATTTTAGTCTCATGTCTTGGGTGACGATCGTTTCTCAAATTCCCTACGCGCTATATTGGCAGACGGCAAAGGGTGGAGACTGGCTGCGAGAAAGAAGCGCATTACGACAACGAGAAAGTAAGCTGATCGCGGTTTTACTGGGCATCGGCGCAGATTTGTTAGCGATCGGGTCGGCGATTAGCTACGGTTTTTATCGGCTGCTGCGCTGGTCGGGGCTGTGGCTCTCAAAACAACGAGTGTTCTATAGCGATCGGGCGGTCTGCAACCTGACCGGAAACCCAAATGGACTGATTCGGGCGTTAGTTAAAAGTGCGATCGCAACGGCTCAAACCATTCAGCGAGACACCCAAACCGATTATCTGTTAGAAAGCTTTGATTTGCTTACACCGTTGGGATGCGGTGCCGCAACGAGTTTAGG
>JAYVFW010000419.1:0-9420 GCA_043772715.1 Phormidesmis sp.
TATCAACTTCGACCGTCGGAGGTGCTTTAGCAATGCCTTTAGGGTTGGCTATTGTTGCCCGACCTAAGCGCCATTCACACATTTGCTTCACCGACTCCATAACCTTTTTGCTAACGCCTCGAATCGGACGAGTGCTAATCGATTTCCCTTGGGCTTCTGCACCATAAATTCTGACTAGGGCTTCGAGTGCAGTCGCAACTTCTGCATCGATCAAATCAGGGTTTTCTTTATAAATTTGGATAATGCCGAATTCGATGTTTTGTAGCACGTCTTCGTATTCTTCTTCGATCGCCATCAGATCTCACTCCTAAATTGACTCTGTGAGAATTCTTAACTAAGAAACTTGTTTAAGACTACCAAGTATTTCTTGATTGACGCGGTAAGTTCCTTTGATCGCTTTTAGCAACTTTTTGATCGTCACATTGCCCGATTTTAATAACCGACACGGCGGTTCCAACTCCTTTGATCCAGAATCCTTATCTTCTTAGCTGCCTCTGATAGAGGAGATGTGTCAAAGTGGAAATATATAGAAATCGTAAAATATGGCGATTGTTGCTTCCCCTGCTGGAAGTCCTTATTCACAATACAGATGAGCTAGGCTTTTGTCAGCACGCCATTTGAGTTCTTTCCTCGTTTCTAATTGCCTTATGAACAGTGCTTTTCTCACTCGTCTTCACAGCCCCGATCGTCCTGTGCTTGTTTTTGATGGCGCAATGGGCACCAATCTGCAAGTGCAAAATCTCACCGCCGATGACTTTGGCGGAGCCGACTATGAAGGCTGTAACGAATATCTGGTGCACACCAAACCAGAGGCGGTTGAGAAAGTTCACCGAGATTTTCTGGCAGCCGGGGCGGATGTGATTGAAACCGATACCTTTGGCAGCAGTTCGTTTGTGCTGGCTGAATATGACTTAGCCGATCAAGCTTACTCTCTCAGCAAAACCGCCGCAGAATTAGCAAGACGAGTCGCCGATGAGTTTTCGACCCCAGAGAAACCGCGCTTTGTTGCAGGCTCGATCGGACCTGGCACCAAACTTCCCACGCTGGGCAACATCGACTATGACACGCTCAAAGCCGCTTTTGCAGAACAGGCAGAAGGCTTATATGACGGGGGCGTAGACCTGTTTCTCGTCGAGACGTGTCAAGATGTGCTGCAAATCAAAGCGGCATTAAACGGCATCGAACAAGTGTTTAAGAAAAAGGGCGATCGTCGTCCTTTAATGGTGTCGGTGACGATGGAAATTCAGGGCACGATGCTGGTTGGCTCTGATATCAGTGCGGTGTTGTCAATTCTGGAGCCGTATCCGATCGACATTCTCGGATTGAATTGTGCAACGGGGCCCGATCGCATGGCAGAACACATTAAATATCTGTCGGCGCATTCGCCGTTTATTGTGTCCTGTATTCCTAACGCTGGCTTGCCCGAAAACGTGGGGGGACACGCTCACTACAAACTAACGCCAATGGAATTGAGAATGGCGTTAGGTCGCTTTGTTGAAGATCTAGGAGTGCAGGTGATTGGGGGTTGCTGTGGCACTCGTCCTGATCATATTCATCAGTTGGCAGAGGTCGCGTCAATGCTGAAACCCAAAGAGCGTAAGGTTCGCCGCAATGGACAAGTTGCGGCGCGTCCGGTGTTGCACTATGTACCTTCGGCGGCTTCGATCTATAGCGCCCAACCTTACGAGCAAGACAATTCGTTCCTGATTATTGGCGAACGACTGAATGCGAGCGGCTCTAAAAAGTGTCGTGACTTGCTGAATGCAGAAGATTGGGATGGCTTGGTAGCGTTGGCACGATCGCAAGTCAAAGAAGGCGCGCATATTCTCGATGTCAACGTCGATTATGTCGGACGCGACGGCGTGAAAGATATGCACGAGTTAGTCTCTCGACTCGTGACAAACGTCAATCTCCCACTGATGCTCGACTCGACCGAGTGGGAAAAAATGGAAGCCGGACTGAAAGTGGCGGGAGGAAAGTGTCTCCTCAACTCGACAAACTATGAGGATGGAGAAGAACGATTCCTAAAAGTGCTAGAACTCGCCAAAGAATATGGGGCGGGTGTGGTGATTGGCACGATCGACGAAGACGGCATGGCGCGAACGGCTGACAAGAAATTCGCGATCGCGCAACGGGCATATCGTCAAGCCGTTGAGTTTGGCATTCCATCTTATGAGATCTTTTTTGATACGTTAGCGTTGCCGATTTCAACCGGGATTGAGGAAGATCGCGAGAATGGGAAGGCAACGATCGACTCGATTCGGATGATTCGCGAACGTCTGCCGGGATGTCACATTACTTTGGGCGTTTCTAACATCTCGTTTGGTTTGAATGCAGCCGCGCGTCAGGTGTTGAATTCGACGTTTTTGCATGAAGCCACTCAAGCTGGAATGGATAGCGCGATTATCAGTGCTGCCAAAATTTTGCCGATGGCGAAGATTGCCCCAGAGCATCAAGAAATCTGTCGCAAACTGATTTACGATCAGCGGCAGTTTGACGGTGATATTTGCGTCTACGATCCGCTCGGAGACTTGACGACGGTGTTTGAAGGCGCGACGACCAAGCGCGATCGTAGCGAAGATGCAAAACTGCCGATCGAAGAACGCCTCAAGCGCCACATCATCGACGGTGAGCGCATCGGACTCGACGACGCACTCAAAGTTGCGTTAGAAAAATATCCGCCCTTAGAAATCATCAACGTCTATCTATTAGACGGAATGAAAACGGTCGGTGAATTATTCGGGTCGGGTCAGATGCAACTGCCATTTGTGCTGCAATCTGCCGAAACGATGAAGTCTGCCGTCGCTTTCTTAGAGCCGCTGATGGAAAAGAAAGAAGCCGGACAGTCGAAAGGTGTAATGCTGATTGCTACGGTGAAAGGCGACGTTCACGACATCGGTAAAAACCTGGTAGACATCATTCTCACCAACAATGGCTACAAAGTGATCAACCTGGGGATTAAACAATCCGTGGACAAGATCATTGATGCTTACATGGAACACAAAGTTGATTGCATTGCGATGAGTGGCTTACTCGTAAAGTCAACGGCTTTCATGAAAGATAATCTGGCAGTCTTCAACGAAAAAGGCATCACAGTTCCGGTGATTTTGGGAGGCGCAGCGCTAACGCCAAAGTTTGTCTACGAAGACTGTCAAAGAACTTACAACGGTCGAGTGGTTTATGGCAAAGATGCCTTCTCTGATCTCCACTTCATGGATAAATTCATGCCCGCTAAAATTAACGGCGAGTGGAATGATCTAAAGGGTTTCTTGAATGAAGAAATGGCAGCCGATTTAACAGAAATAGCAACAGATGAGGAAGCAGCAAGTTTAACGGATGTTGAAACCGTTTCTGAAGCGTTGCCGGAAGATACGAGCCGATCGGAGGCGATCGATCCCAACATTCCCCGTCCCACTCCGCCTTTCTGGGGCACAAAAATCCTCCAACCCTTTGATCTTTCCTGGCAAGAACTCTTCTGGCATTTAGACTTGCAGGCATTGATCGCGGGACAGTGGCAGTTCCGCAAACCACGAGAACAGACTCGCGAAGACTACGACCAATTCCTGGCAGAAAAAGTCTATCCGATTCTAGACACCTGGAAGCGCCGCATTGTTGAGGAAAACCTGCTGCATCCTCAAGCGATTTACGGTTACTTCCCCTGTCAGTCAGAAGGCAACTCGCTGCACCTCTATGACCCAAACACGCTTGATACATCGGCTCCTGTGGCGACGTTTAACTTTCCTCGTCAGCGATCGCTGCGGCGCTATTGCATTTCCGACTTCTTCGCCTCTAAAGAATCGGGGCAGATCGATGTCTTCCCGATGCAAGCGGTAACGATGGGTGAAGTCGCAACCCAATTTGCAAAGACGCTGTTTGAAGCGAATAACTACACCGATTATCTCTACTTTCACGGCATGGCGGTTTCGATGGCAGAAGCCCTCGCCGAATGGGTTCACGCTCAAATCCGCCGCGAATTGGGCTTTGGTGACGCAGACCCCGACAACATTCGCGATATGTTGGCGCAACGCTATCAGGGTTCTCGCTATAGTTTCGGCTATCCGGCGTGTCCCAACATTCACGACCAATATAAACTGCTGGAACTGTTGGGCAGCGATCGCTTAAATCTGCACATGGATGAGAGTGAGCAACTCTATCCAGAACAATCCACAACAGCGATCATCGCGTACCATCCTGCGGCGAAATACTTCAGCGCGTAGGTTTCAAGTCGGGAAAACTTTGAGCGAGGTGTGAGCAATTGCATCTCGCTTATTATTTAAGTAGTAGATCGTGAGTGATTGCCATGCAAGCCACAGAAGTCAAAAAACGCTACACCCTAGAAGAGTACCTTGCTCTCGAAGAAAAAGCTGAGTTCAAAAGTGAATACCATGACGGAGGAATTATCCCGATGACAGGCGGATCTTTGAACCACAACCGAATCGTCTTGTCAGTTGCTGCATTCCTGAAATATGCCCTGCGAGGTAAAGGCTACGAGCCGTTTAGTAGCGATATTCGTTTATGGATTCCTAAGCATCGCAGGTTCACGTATCCCGATGTGATGGTGATTCAAGGGGAACCTGCGCTCTATAACAATCGGACAGATACACTGACAAATCCTCGATCGATTATCGAAGTTCTATCTAAATCAACACAGGAGTATGATCAGAACGAGAAATTTAGGTACTATCGATCGATTCCTGAATTACAAGAATATGTATTAATCAATCAATATGAATTAGAGATTCAGCAATACACTAAAACAGAAGACAACCTCTGGATTTATCGCGTGTACGAATCGACGGAAAACATTGTAAAGTTTGCCTCAATTGATGTTGAAATGAACGTCGCTGAAATTTATGAAGGTGTGTCTTTTGAAGAAGTCACTTCATCAGAGTCGTAACGCTTTTTGGGTGTAAATCTTTATGGTTTCAGCAATTCTTAATCAGTCAGAGTTAAGTTTTGAGACGTTTGTCAATCGCTACCTAGACCACGATCGCTATGAGTTAATCGATGGAGAATTAATTGACTTGGAACCTACGGGACTTCATGAACAAGTAGCGGGATTCGTAAACCGCAAACTCAACGTCGAGATCGATCGTCTGAACCTACCTTGGCTGATTCCCATGAAGTGCTTGATCAAGCCACTGAGTCTAGCGTCAGCATTTCGCCCCGATGTTGTGATCCTAGACCAATCTGTGTTGAAGAATGAACCTTTGTGGCAACGTGAGCCTGTAATTACGATGGGGCACTCTGTGAAGTTGGTTGTCGAAGTGGTCAGCACTAATTGGCAAAATGACTATGCCCGAAAAGTGGAAGACTATGAAGCGTTAGGTATTTCAGAATACTGGATTTTGGACTATTTAGGACTTGGCGGTAAGCGTTACATTGGTTCATCGAAACAACCTGTGATCACGATTCATCAATTAGTAAATGGGGAATATCAGAGTCAGCAGTTTCGAGGAAGCGATCGATTAATTTCTCCAACATTTCCAGAATTGCAAATAACAGCATCATAAGTTTTTGCAGCAGGTCAGTAAAAGTATTCGTTTCTTAACTATCAAAATGAAAAAACCTTGGGAATGGGAACGGAAAGATTTAGACAATCTAATTGGACAGATGGAGTCTATGAGACTTGAGTTTAAGTCATCTCAAATTTTTATTAAAAAGGACGATACCTCCGTCGGAACAGACTTAAGTAAAGAGATTTCAGCCTTCGCAAATTCTGAAGGTGGAGTGATCGTTATTGGAATTAAAGAAAGCACGAAGTCACCTAAAAAGGCTCTTTCAATAGATGAAGGTGTCGATGTGAAAGAGTGGAATCCTGAGAAAATTCAAGCGGTTATTGAGAGTAATATCAGTCCTCACTTGACAGGAGTAAGAGTCAAACCCATATATCTTGATAGTGATTACAGTAGATGCGTTTACGTAATTTCTGTTCCTCCAGGAAGCACAGCTTACCAAGCGAAAGATAAGCGTTATTACGGTAGGTCAGAGTATGAGGTGAAGGCTTTGCCTGATCATGAAATTCGATTACGAATGTTTAGAGGCAAAGCTCCTTTCGCCAGAATTCTAATCGACAATCCAAGAAGAGATGTTGTACATCGACAGGAATTCTCAGAAAAAAAACATTCTTATGACATCGTAGACGACGATGGATACACATTCAATATAATGCTTGAGAACCTAGGTGAAATAAACATCACTCAATTCAAAGCAGAACTCTCTTTCTCTGGAAGTTCTGAGATTTTGTCTCTGCCAGAGCGTTACTCGTCCTCATTTAAGGACGGCTGGACAGGAATAAAATCTAGTGGATTGGAAAGTGAACGAACACAGTCTTCAACCAGACTCAACATCTATCCAGGAGATAAATTCCACCTTGAACGTAGATCCTTCATCGCCTTAACTGAGAATCTTTCAAGCTACAGACTAATGATGCATTGGAAACTCTACCTCAAAGATACTTTTCCAATTAGTGGAGAAATCAACATAATCGATTTCTTTGAGAACGTTTGAGTGACAAACAACTAAACTGACACTTTCATTCCAATCTCTTGTTACTTCAAATTAAGAAACTTTCAGGTTTTCACTAATAGCTTGCGATCGCGGGCAATCTATTTATGTCAGAATTATGAGGTAGACCCATTTCTCTAACCACTGCACAGGCTATCAAAGCCGTAGAATTCTGCCAAAAATTTTCCTCTCTGTATCGAGATATCTATCTGTTTCGCTTTAATCCGATGTCCGGAACTATTTATATTCTAGCTGAAGAGAATATTGAAGTCGTGATCGACCAAGATGGAATTTGGGAGTTTATAGAATGAAACCAAACTTTGAGACAATGACCAGAGAAGAACTTAAAGCTTATATATTGACTCATCGAGAAGATGATGAAGCCCTCGCAGCACTAATAAACCGTCGCGATCCCAATTCACCAAAATACAGCAACACACTGAGTCCTGAAGAAGTAGACGAGATTTTCAGGCGCAAAATTGCAGGTGAGATTTAAACAAAAAAAGGGAGGCGGTTGAGAACAGAAATTCTGTAGACTGCCTCCCAATTTTTATGAAACTTGAGACAACGCTTTTGCCGGAACAACGATCGCACCAGACAAATCACTTGATCGCCCAGGCACCAACATTTCATGCGCGATCGACTGTGCCAACAACCGTCGATAGAGATCACTCAACTGCGCCGCCACACCCGACCAGCTAAAGTTTCGCTGCACCCGCTCAGATGCCCGGAGCTTCAGCTTGGTCGCCCACAAGTCATCGCCGAGAACGCGATCGATCGCCTCTGCAAACGCATCCGTGTCTTGAGGCGGAACCAATAATCCGGTTTCTTCAGACACGATCGAGAACTTCAATCCACCGACCGCAGAGGCGACGACTGGAGTTCCGCACGCCATTGACTCGATCGCCACCAATCCAAAAGGCTCATAGTGGCTAGGAATCACGCACACATCGGCTGCCGTGTAATAAAGCGGCAGCCGATCGTGCCCAACACGCCCTGCAAAAGTCGTTTGGTTCGATAATCCTAACTCTTGCACGATGCGTTCAATTCGTTGGCGTTCTTCACCGTCTGGCTGAGTTGAATCGCTGCCTCCGACAATCACCAAACGGACGTTAGCAGGACTGGCTTTTAGTTGAGCACAAGCCCGAACTAGCGTTTCAATTCCCTTGCGCGGATCAAAGCGTCCAACATAGAGAACAATTTTCTCATCGGGTTGGAATCCTAGCTGCGATCGCGCCTCCGATTTTGGCATCATATGGAAGTTCTCAATGTCAGTTCCACAGGGAATCACTTCAATGTGTCCCTGGCTAGAAACCAACGTCCGAAGGGCTTCCTGCTCTTGAGGGCTGGTTGCAACGGTGCAATTGGCTTGCTCTAAAACTCGTTGCTCAATCTCTAAGCGAGTGTTGGCGATCGCCGGACGGTTTGGCACCGACTGATACTTAATCGCACCCAATGAATGATAGGTGTTAACAAGCTGAACGTTATGGGTTTTCTGCACTTCTAAACCCACCCACGCAGACATCCAATAGTTCGTGTGAATTAATGGATAGTGATGCTTTGCTTGATAGGTTTGAAACGCTTCGACGAATGCTGGCATGAATTCAAACAAGCGATCGCGAGGAATGAATTCTTCAGAGCCCGCCGTTAAGCGAATCGTGCGGCAGTGGGGAGAATGTTGGACGATCGTGGCATCGTCGGCTTTCGTCTTGCGGGTAAACATATCGACCTGCCAGCCTAATTTTGCCAGCGCTTCGCCCACTTGGCGCACATAGACATTTTGTCCGCCTGCTTCTTCTCGACCAATGTCTGCGGCAGGGTCGCCATGCTCGGAAATTAGCGCGATCGCCTGCCGATTAGGAGCTTTGGAACGCGCTGAAATAAAGGGGGGCTCAGGAAAAGTGGAACTTGACGCATTTCGCTTGTCGCTTAAAAGCACCATAATTTTCACCTTATAAATCAGTGGTTAGTGTCGCTCGACAAGTGACTAATCCACTCATCGAAACCGGACTTTTAAAAACAGACAACTAACCACCACAACTGCAAACTCACGATCGCCGAATCAACAGGCACAAAAAAAGTGGAACGTTTTGATCCACTTAGTTGATGTTGCTATTAGCGGTTAGCAAACTAGGCACACGACCGTTTTTACTCGTCAATTTTCCCGTTAAAATCTGGAGATAGGCAGCTTCATAACCGTCGGTCATTTTCTGAACGCTAAACTGGTCGATCACGCGCTGACGACAAGCTGCCCGATCGATCTCATCAATCCGATGCAGCGCCGCAATGCACTCATCAACGGTGTCGCATAAAAAACCCGTTTTGCCGTGAGCAATCACTTCAGGAGCCGAGCCTAACCGCATTCCAATTACGGGCGTTCCGGCTGCCATTGATTCCACCATCACCAAGCCAAACGGTTCGCGCCAAGTGATCGGGAATAGCGTCGCGATCGCACCGCCCATCAGCGTGTTTTTCTGAACGTGGTTCGCCTCACCCAAATATTGAATTTGCTCACCGTCAATGTGCGGCGCAAGTTCTTGCTCGTAAAATTCACGATCGACAATATCAATCTTTCCTGCCATTTTCAGGTTCCAGCCCGTGCGTTTGGCAATCTCGATCGCCAGGTGAGGCCCTTTTTCAGGCGATAGCCGACCCAAAAAGGCTAGATAGGGCGACTCATCAGGCTGGGCATAAAACTTATAGCTGTCAACATCAATGCCGTTATAGACCGTGGAGATGCAGTTCAAGCCAAGTCTTGCGTCTCTCTGAGCGTTTGAAATGCTTACAAATGACTGCTGGCGCGATCGCCGAAACATCTTCTCGTTGTCGGACGTAAATACGCCGTGTAGCGTATGAATGGTCGGCGTTTTAACAAATTTTGCATAAGGCAACGCCGCGCAGCCCATGTGAGAA
>JAYVFW010000420.1:0-9417 GCA_043772715.1 Phormidesmis sp.
TTACGCAGTTCCAAGATCCTATTTTTCGGTCAACGCCCAAGCGCCATCCCATTCATCGATCGGGGGATTTTTGAGCCAATGTTGACAGCGCTCGACGTGCAGAGCCGCCGCTTTGTCGTGGCTGTCAATTTCTAAAACGGTTGCAAATTCAGCAATCGCGAAGGCAAATTTGCGCTTTAAGTAGTGCTGTCGTGCTTTTTCATAGTGCTCAATCACTTGTTGCTTTTGGTCAGAAACCGTTTCCGATCTCAGCCCCACCAGTTCATAGATAGCAACCGGGTTATTTTTGCCTTTGACTTTAATAAAGTCGAGTTCTCGCGTCCAAACGCGATCGGCGCAAGGGCGATAAGTGCTCTCGCTAATCACAATATCGGTGCCATAGATTTTGGTCGCTCCTTCTAATCGAGCACCGAGGTTAACGCCATCTCCGATCGCGGTAAATTCCATCCGTTTGCTACAGCCGATGTTGCCACTAATCACGGTATCGGAATTAATGCCGATGCCAATTTTGATCGTTTTCTTATTTTGTGATTGACGTTTTGCATTAAAGTCAGTCAGCCGATGACGCATCTCAACTGCCGTTTGCACTGACATCCATTGGTGGTCGTCTAACGGCAACGGAGAGCCAAAAACCGCCATAATCGCGTCACCGATATATTTGTCGAGAATGCCTTTGTGAGCAAACACTGCATCGACCATCGACTCAAAATATTGGTTGAGCAGTTCGACGACTTCTTCAGCCCCCAGCGTCTCAGTCAGCGACGTGTAGCTGCGAATGTCAGAAAACAAAACGGAGACTTCTTTGCGATCGCCTCCCATTTTTGCCGCATCAGGATTTTCTAACAACTGCTCTGCCAGCTCTTGAGTCATGTAGCGATACATCGTGCTCTTGAGCCGCTTTTCATCGCTGATGTCATCCATGACGACCAGTGCGCCAGAGATTTTTTTGCTGTCGTTGGCATCGGCGATCGTATTAATTGACAGGTTAATGCTGTGTTGTTCTTCTCCTTCAAAGGGCTGCAAGGTTTGGTCGGGATAGTATTGCTGGCGATTTTTGTCGTTGAGCGCCAGGTCAAACCACTTTGAGAAATCTGCTTTCTCAATTTGAACCAACTCTGAGATCGGAGACCCTTCTAACGACCGACTGCTGTCTAAGCCCAATAGCTTCTTAGCGCTCTCGTTGGCAGCAATGATATTACCTTCTTTGTTCGTCGAGATTACGCCGTTGGAGAGCGATCGCAAAATGTCTCGCTGCATCTGCTCTTGCTGTTTGACCGTCGCAAATAATTTGGCGTTTTGCAGAGCGACCCCCGCCTGAATGTTGAAGGTCGCCATAAACTCCTGATCACTGCGATTAAAGCTAGCTTTCCAGAATTCAGGCGCTGCGGGCCACAGGTTAGGATTGTAATCGATCGAGTATCCCTGTTTGTTTTTGTTGACGAGTTGAGTCACCCCAATCAGATCGCCATCTGCGTTGCAAATCGGCATACACAATAGGCTGCAAGTCCGGTAGCCTGTTTCTTGGTCGGTTTTTTTAGCGGTTTCGGCTCCTTCATGTTCATAAAGATCAAAGGGAATGTTGGTCACTTCACCCGTGGCGGCAACTTGACCCGCAAAGCCAACCCCGATCGGAAACCGCAGCTCTTTTAAGTTGCCGTCTGCCATCAATACACGAGTCCAAATTTCGTTTTGCTCTCGGTCAATTAGCCAAAGGGTGCTGCGATCGGCGTTCATCAGCTTTTTGGCTTCATCCATGACTCGCATCAGGGTGTCATCTAAGTCCAAACTGCTCCGACTCAGCGATTGAGTGGCTTTAATCAGCGCATTGGCTGCCCGTTGTCTTTGCGTCGCAATGTAGAATGATCGAGACGACTCTAAAATCAGCCGAATCGAGGGCGCAAACTCGACAAAAAGCTGCTCATCGTATTGAGTGAAGCCCTGCAAGTCAATTCGCTCATCAAGAGGTGTTGAGCGATCGCACTCCGGCTTAATCTTATTGATCAGTTGAATCACCGCCACCAGATTGCCATCGTCGTCAAGCAGCGGCAACGTCAGCATCGTGTAAGCTCGATATCCAGTCTTCTGATACTGAATCTTTGCTTGCACCGATCGCGGATCGTCAAAAAAGTCATAGTGAATATTGATCCCGCGCTTAAAGGTGGCGGCTTCTCCAGCAATGCCTTGATCTGCTGGAAACCGAATTTCGAGGCTGCGCCCCTCATTGCCTTCGGCGACTGTGGTGTAAAGTTCGTTTTTCTCTTCGTCAAGTAGATAGATAGTGGCGCGATCGGCGTTGAGCAACTCCCCTGTTTTGGTCGTGATCGAGTTGAGCATCTCTTCTAAGATGGTGTCAAACCCTTGCGCGTCTAGCATTGAAAGGGTTTGGTTGACGATTCTCAGTTTTTGCTCGACCTCGTGAACGACTTCTTTAAACTTGTTTTGCGTCAGAGGTGCAAGAAAGGAAGCAAACTTGCCTTTAGGGGGCGAAAGCGAACTCTTGGTCACTGCAAGGCTAGAGCCAGCAGGCAAGTGAGGGGCAATGCCAAACGAAGATGACTCTCTGATCTCAGGTCTCCAGAGCGCTTCTCGACTGACTTCCACTTCAGGGGGGTTGGCAGGAGTGCGATCGCTGATCAGAGGCGTGGAACTATTTGTAATCGCAGTGTCTTTAGGGACATCACTAGAATTGCAGTTGGGTAGATGAGATGCAGTCATAACGATTTTCAGTGAAAAGCTAAAGGAACGCTTTTTGTCTGAACCAGTGTAAAGTTTCGGAAGATCGACCAGTCGTTTGAGTCGTAAGCAGCGTTGAGTCTCGCTGGTGACTCACAAAGCGCGTTCAACTTAGGACGATTCTGACACGATGACCAGAGATTAGATGTACCAATCTCTACCAAGTGAGAAACCTCGTCTTGTCGCTTGAGCACTTTGGGCTTAGTTGTTTGCTGCTATCAAGGGTCGTAAGTTGCGACCACACTCGATCGTTTGAGGCAGAGATTTGACCGTTGTCTCCGTTTGTGTAACAGTCTAAACCGTCTTGATCGCTGATTGTCTGCTCTCATGATTCCCCCTTTTGAGAATCTTTGCGCTGAGCTACATTAACTCTCTCGACGGGCAAAAGCCATAAAGAAAGTGGCTTTAATGACGAATATAGATTTACGGAGTGCTTTCTTAGACAGTAAAGGAAAAACACAACTTCTGTGAAATAAATATAAAAGTATAGTAAAGTTTAACGCAATTGGCTTAAGGTTTTTTTGCAGCTTTCACCCTGGTCGATCGCGGTTTTCGCACTGGCTCAGAAGCAGGATGATCGACCTGAACTGATCCGTTTTCTCGAAGGCTGGCGGCTTGAGCCAAGAGAGATTCTGCAAAGGCAGAAGCCGCATCTTCACTAGAGCCATTGGTATCGTTGGATTGCCCCCCCGCGAGTTGGGCTAGTTCTTCTCGACGCTGTTGACGATCGAGCGCACTAACCCGCACAACTGTTCGCACGTCGGATGTGTCCATGGCAACCCCGTTTTCTTCAGCATCGGCTTTTGTCTTGCGTTTCTTGCTTTTTGCCGCGTGTCCGTTGTGATTAAAGTCGATCACCTGCTTATCGACATGAAAGTGGTGGTCTGCCATCGCAGCCACAATCGGCTGGTGAGTGACGCAGAGAACCTGATGATGACGGCTGAGATGATGCAGTTTTTCGGCGATCGCTTGGGCGACCCGTCCTGAAACGCCGACATCGATTTCGTCAAAAACCAGCGTCCCGACCGAATCGACCTGCGAAAAGCAAGCCTGTAATGCCAATAAAAAACGACTCATCTCTCCACCGGATGCCGTTTCAGTCAGCGATTGCAGCGGTTCACCAGGGTTAGGGCTGAATAGATAAGTGATCCGATCGGCTCCCGCAGACGTAGGTGCGATCGGTGTGATCCCCACCTGAAACTGAACTTTTTCCATCGCTAAAGGCTTAAGCTCTGCGACGAGGCGATTTTCTAGATCCTTGGCAGCCGTTTGACGAAGCTGAGTTAATTTTGCACACACATCTGTCAATTCAGTTTTACGATCGTGAGCAGCTTGTTCGAGTTCTTCGAGTGATTGTCCGGCACCCGTGAGTCCTTCAAGTTCGGCTTGGAGCGATTGTTGAAGGGCGATCGCATCTGCCAAACTCGGACCGTATTTGCGGCAAATCTGCTTGAGTTCAATAATCCGCTCCTCGACTTCCTGCAAGCGCCGGGGATCGGTTTCTAAACTGTCTCCATAAGCGTTGATTTCTTGTCCAGCTTCTTCAACCTGTGTCAGGGCTGAGGTGACAAGATCTAACACGGGCTGAATCTGCTCGTCATAGCGCAGCATATCAGTCAATAGAATTTGAGCTTTGCCCAGCAAGTCAGAGCAAGCATCATCGCCGTTTTCGTTTTGGTAGAGGGCTTGATAGGCTTGATAGCTCTGCTGCTGCAATTCGACGCTGTGACCGAGACGTTTGCGCTCTTGCTCTAACTGATCGAGTTCGTCAGGTTGGTTGAGGTTGGCAACATTGAGTTCTCGAAGTTGATATTCAAATAAATCAAGCTGTTGAAGCCGTTGTTGCTCAGAGTGACGACGCTTTTCGAGGGCTTGAGCGGCTTGTTGATAGGTCGATAATGCCAGACTGACGGCTTCTCGCTGCTTGACGATCGCGCTTCCACCAAAGCTATCTAGCCAGTCTCGTTGCAGGCTAGGCTGACCTAGTTGCACGGTTTGCCCCTGAGCCGTAATTTCTACGAGGCGATCGCGCAGCGATTCCATTTGCTGTTTGTTGACCAGCACGCCGTTGACGCGCGATCGATTGCGCTGTCCACTGCCGTTTGCGACGATTTCACGAGTGCAGACCAACAGAGAACCGTCTAGGGGATCAATCTGCTCCGTTTCGAGCCAGTTTTTCATGGCGGCATCAAGCTGAAATGTGGCTTCGACTGAGGCGCGTTCTGCCCCGGTGCGAACGGCTCGACTGGTGACTTTGCCCCCCAAAGCGGCATCGATCGCATCTAAAATAATTGACTTACCCGCGCCCGTTTCGCCCGTCAAGACGTGCAGCCCTGAGCCAAAATTTAATTCTAGACGGTCGATTAAAGCAAAATTTTCGATTTGCAGAGACAGCAACATGGGCAAATTTCAGGCTGGGGAGTTAGACGCTGGCTGATTGGAATAGAAGGCTGACGATCGCCAGGTCAGACACAAAAATTGTGGTCTGTAGAAATGACTTAGATTCAACGATGGCATCCGTGAAGGTGCCCAACTCAATGTTAACGGTCAGCGAACTGATGAGGGGTTCTTTTTCGCGCTTGTGATAGTAAATTTGTCCTACTTTAATCGACAAACGCTGAAAAGTAACGCTTTTAACGTCAGTTCGGTGAGTTCTCTCACTTCGTTGTTAGCAGCTTCTGCCCCCCAAATCCCCCAAAATTGGGGGGACTTTGAACTGAAAATCTGGGCTTGAAGCCCCCTAGATTCGGGGATTTAGGAGGCAGCCCAGATTTGCAACCGCAGCGGAAAGCTTCATCGAATTCACGTCCTTTTAATGCTTTGTGTTGACGACACTTGCGCCCTAATCCACCCATGTTGAGAAAGGTAAGAACTTCCTAAGAGGAATTCTCTACAAACTAGTTCGGAAATCCTTCCCTGTTCAATAGTCTGTAATTTCTAAAGAAATGGTTAACTGAAAGAGAAGAACTTTGTGAGCTTATTGTTACAATACTTCATATACCGTTTCAATCCGGTTTTAATTCTATGAGTGTCATGAACGTTAAGTCTGCTTCTTCTACGACAACCGCCCTAGGGCAACCGATCGCGGATGCCGATCGAGAAATGGCGGACTTATCCACCGTCATGACTGAGCATGAATCTGAAATTTTGATCGCGGATGCCTACGAGCAGACAGCTCCCGGCATTCACTACGACCCCGATGAGATTGCGGCTCGCTATCGCAAACAGCCCTTTAAAGTCTTTGCAAGAACCCTAAGCATCTTCCTGCCGTTTGTCTGGTTTGCATTTCGCCTCTGGTGGGATCGCGTCACTAATGGCGGCGATCGTGCCCAGAAAGGGCAAGCAATCCACCTCCGTGAGATGCTCACTAAATTGGGACCAGCGTTCATCAAGATCGGTCAGGCGTTATCGACTCGCCCCGATCTGGTGCCTCCCAATTATTTAGACGAACTCACCAAGCTGCAAGATCAATTGCCTCCGTTTCCGAATGAGATTGCGTTTCAATTCATCCGAGAAGAGCTAGGGGCTGAACCCCACGAGATCTATGCAGAAATTAGCCCGATGCCGATCGCGGCAGCATCGCTAGGTCAAGTCTATAAAGGCAAGCTCAAAACAGGTGAAGACGTTGCGATCAAAGTGCAGCGCCCTGGTTTGGCTGAAAGCATCGCCGTTGATATGTATATTCTGCGAAGAATTGCTGCTTGGGCGATGAACAACATTAAGCGAGTGCGAAGTAATCTAGTGGCGATCGCCGACGAGCTAGCAACCCGCATCTTTGAGGAAACTGACTACAACCACGAAGGACGCAACGCCGAACGCTTTGCCGCCCTCTACGGATATCTCCCAGAAATTTACGTTCCCAAAATCTATTGGGATTACACGGCGCGGCGCGTCTTGACCATGGAGTGGATCACGGGCACCAAGCTGACCCAACTTGATGAGATTCGAGAACAAGGCATCGACGCAACGCACTTGATTGATGTCGGCGTACAGTGTTCACTGCGGCAACTCCTAGAGCACGGTTTCTTTCATGCTGATCCTCACCCTGGAAATCTGCTGGCAATGGCAGACGGCAAACTCGCTTATTTAGACTTTGGCATGATGAGCGAAGTCGAGCCTTATCAGCGCTATGGGTTGATTGAAGCGATCGTTCACCTGGTCAATCGCGACTTTGATGGGTTAGCCCATGATTATGTGAAGCTAGAGTTTCTGACCCCAGATACTGACTTGACTCCGATCATTCCTGCCTTTGCCAGTGTTTTTAACGATGCGCTAGGGGCAAGTGTTGCCGAGATCAACATTAAGAGCATTACCGATCAACTCTCAGCGTTGATGTATGAATATCCGTTTACGGTTCCGGCTTATTATGCGCTGATTATCCGATCGCTCGTCACCCTAGAAGGCATTGCTATCCAGGTCGATCCCGAATTCAAGGTGTTGAGCAAGGCTTATCCTTATGTTGCAAAACGATTGCTGACCGATCAATCGCCTCAACTCCGAGAATCACTGCGCGATCTGCTGTTTAAAGATGGCAGTTTTCGATGGAATCGCTTAGAAAACCTGCTGCGAAACGCCCAGAGTAATCAAGACTATGACCTCGATCAAGCGCTTGACCAAGCCGTTGATTTCTTATTCTCAGAGCGGGGTGACTTCATTCGTGCCAATCTGGTGAATGAAATCATCAAAGGTCTAGACTCACTGGGTCAAAGTGTTTGGGACAATGCGAATTATCGATTCCGCAAACAGGTGGGCTGGAAGACTGATCCCGTAACTGTTCCTGAAAATCAGAAGACTCTTGATCACGTCAAGAATATCTGGAATATTTTGCAAGAAACTCGCGGCTTTGATCAGGGCAAACTGCTGGCGTTGCTGCCTCGACTGCTGGTCAAACCCGAAACTCAGCAGATGGGTCAAAAAATTGTGGGCGGTTTAGCGCAAAAACTTGCCGTTCGGCTCTTGCGAGAGTTTTTGTTGAGCAATCCGCGATCGCCTCAAAGTGAAGTCCTCTACCCAATTTCGCGCCCCGTGCTGCCCCCCGCACGGTCATTGCCTGAAGTGCAGGTTGAAGCGGCTCAATTGTAGGAAGAAATCCCTGTAGAGACGTTCCGACAGACTGTTTCTATAGGGATTTGCGGCGTTCCAAGTCGTCTTCAGGGGCTTCTAGCTCAAGAGCGCGACGATCGAGATCCTGGTTTCTCAACTCAAGCTCAGAGGACTGTAGCTCAAACTGCTTTTTTTGACGCTTCAGATCTTCTTCGAGGGCTTGAATTTGCTCTCGACGGGCTTCTAGCTCAAGTGTGCGGCGATCGAGTTCTTGACTTTGCAAGGTGAGCGATTGTCGCCACTGCTCGGCTCGTTCAGTTTCTTGGTGAAGATAAGCGGGCGTGATGCCGTTGACTAAATAAGTTTCGACGAGTTCTAAAACCCAATCTTTGGCATCTTGAATGCTAATAACCTGTTGGGTGCTTGATAACTCAACCAGCACTAACGCATTCTCACTATAATCATTGGCTCTGTTAGAGAGGACGAATTCTTCCTCGTGGGTGACAGTCCAGACATTTTCGGCTTTTTGGGTTGCCAACAGGCGTAACCCCGCCTTTGAATAGTTTTTCTGATGGACTTGAGCCAAGTGCAACATTACCGTTTTCTCTACTTGTCTCGGTTGAAAATTACGATAGGATCAATTGTCTTAGACTAGCAACCAGATGGCAACTCATTCATCAATAGGGTAGGCGCGGGGCACTACCCCTACAGCAGTAATCATGCCTAATTTCAGACTAAGCGATCGAGCCGGGTTTGCAAAATTTCGGCTTGCTTCTCAGCTTCTGCCAAAGCGTCTCGCGCTGTTTGCACTACGTCAGCAGGCGCTTTGTCTACATACTTAGTGTTGCTCAACCGTCCTGAAAGCGATTGAATTTCAGCTTCTACTTTTTTCAGATCTTTCTCGGTTTTTGCCTTTAGCGCCACTAAATCGATTAACCCTGCCAGCGGAATGGCAACTCGCACCGTTCCGACTACGCCAACGCTCGTTTGGGCTGAGTCTTCAACCCCATGGGGCGACCCGTCGAGAACTGGCTCCACATCGGAGTGTGAGCCGACTACTTCGGTTTTGAATTGCTCGATTTGGCTATATAGCTGCTGACGATCTTCAACCTTCCAGAGTTTTTGCTGAGTAAACCGAATGGTGTAGCCAATCCCAACGAGTTCTAAAAACGTAGGCAGTAGGGGAACTTCGTGAACGGCTCCTAAAACACCCGCACAAGCTTTGAGAACGAGCAGCGTCAAGAGAATGCAGCCGATCGTCAGCAAGACGCGCTGATGTTTGGATAAGAATGTAGCGATCGAGCTGAGAAAATCAGCTTCAGAAGGATTTGCTGCATCTTCTAGGAGGGGCTGGGTTTGCGGCTGATTAATCATCAGCGTTTTCACCTTCGCTAAATCTTGAATATAAGACTGACCTGACTTGAGAATGTGTTCTTCCTGCTCGCTTTCGGTTTGCAAGATTGCCTCAATCTTGGCTCCAGGCTTAATGTCTGCTTCGGCTCGCAGATTGCGAATCGTGCGAATCGTGCCGATCAGCAGCTCAAACTGCTGCTCTAAGTCAGGGTTGATCAGCGTCGAGTCAGGCACCGGGTAGGCTTGGAGCGCCAAGGTTTTGCCCGAAGTTTCGTCATTTTGCGTGAC
>JAYVFW010000421.1:0-9400 GCA_043772715.1 Phormidesmis sp.
CCCAAATTAAAAGCGAGGTTAGCTCAAAGCTTGAAGCCAACTTGCCTGCAAGTCAGCTAGCGATCGACGCTAAAGACGGAGTAGTGACCGTTTCTGGAACAGTAGTCGCTCAAGATCAACTGACCAAGATTGATAAGCTCTCCAGAGAAATCAAGGGCGTTCGCGACGTGCAAGTTAAAGCAACGCTCAAGCCTTCTGCTAAACCTTAGGAAATCACTCTTGGCGTGAACAGCTAAATTTGCCCTCATTCTGACCATTAGCAAAGGCGAAAGAACAAGACTTTTACCTTCTCTTTTCAGTAGAACTCCTTCGTGAATCTGGACAGCCCTCTTCACAAAGTGGGGCGAAGCCCTCGCCTAAAACCTCTCCCCAGGGAGAAGGGAACCAAAATCTCTTCCCTCTCCTTGGGGAGAGGGCTAGGGTGAGGGCGGACTATTCATGCAGAAGGTTTAGTAAAAGAGTGGTTGAGAGTGCGGACAATTCACATTCAGCAATGCCAAATTATTTATAGAACCCATTTGACATTTAATCCACGATCCTTGGAGTAACTAAATCGGTGGGAGTAGATTATAAGATTGCGGTAGAGATTAAAAGCTTTGTCGGTCGTTCGGACATTGATGATTTAGAAAAGGCGTTGGGACAATATTGGGTTGTATCAGGACATTTTGGCAGAGCTAGAGCCATCACGGACGCTTTATTTAGTAGTTCCGAGTCGTGTAGCTGAGGATTTGTTTGAAGAACCTATCGGCAGGCTTTTGCTTAAAAACCGTCGGTTAAAGCTCCTCTCTTTTGACCCAAAACGGGAGGTTATTCAGCAATGGATCATACCCAATTAGAACAGTATCGTCAGGTGATTGAAACCATGTTGAGCGAGTATGCAGCCGTGCCATATTCCTATGCGCCGATTCACTCAGAAGTGGTTTTTGATCGCGTCCACGATCGCTATTTGTGGATGGATGTGGGTTGGGATGGCGATCACCGCGTCCATGGCTGTTTGGTGCATATTGACCTCGTGGATGGCAAAATCTGGATTCAGCGGGATGGAACAGAAGAGGGGATTGCGGCTGATTTGGAGCGGGCTGGTATTCCTAAAGAACATATTGTGTTAGGGTTTCGTCTCCCAGAAGTTTGACAATACACAGGCTATGCGGTGACTTGATAGGAATTAGGACGATCGCCTCCTACTTCGCCATACCATTAGTGTCATTTATAGCGATCGATGACGACTTGATCTAAGCTCATCCTTGGTCGAGCTAGTCCGCATGGTTGCCACCACTCGGATTCTGTTTCCCGACGCGATGGTGACACTATCAGCCGGACGACTAGAGATGAGCGACGCACTGCAAGCTTTATGCTTTTTAATGGGTGTGAATTCGATTTTTACGGGGGCAGTGTTGCTGACGACTCCAAATCTGGAGCGATCGCAGGATGAACGACCGCTCGATCGTTTAGGAATGGTGCCCAAACCGCTTTAACCACTCTCTTGTTTGCTGCTTTAGCGCTTACGCTAATGTGCTATCTGTAACGTCAAAAGATCGTCTAGTTCAGCTAGAACCGTTTTCACGTACATACTGCAATGAAAAATTAACGACATCTGTTTGATCCTGTTCAGCCCAGTATCACTTTGGTCGATCGTAGGTGAATTTTGTTGAACTAGCTCATTCAGAATCAACGTTGCCAAACGCAACCGTTCAGTTGGCGATAAAGCTTGAATGATCTCGTTGTAAACGTCTTGAGCAGTAGGCGGCATATGAGGTTCTCCTAGTCGTCATTCCACAAGCCTAGCAGTTCTCCAACTAGCCTTTTTGGGATTTAATCTTTAAAAAGATTCAGCCTTAAGACAAATCCAGGTAGGGTGGCTTCGCCTGATAAGTCAATAGGGAGATTCAAGACTTCAACGGGGCGACTGAACCGATAGACTTCTACGGTCTGATCTTGAGGATTAATCAGCCAACCTAACTGCACGCCATTGTCTAAATGCTCTTGCATCTTGTTTTGCAAGTCTTGCAGACTGTCGGTTGCCGATCGCAGCTCAATCACAAAGTCGGGCACGATCGCCGGAAACTTGCGGCGCTGAATCGGCGTTAGAGCCTCCCATCTTTGGCGCTGAATCCAGGCAGCATCGGGCGATCGATTCGCGCCATTTGGGAGTTTAAAAACCGTGGAGGAACTAAAGACAACTCCGAGGTTTGTCTGTCGATTCCAGATGCCCAAATCAGTGATGAAATCAGCCTCTCGTCTGCCGCTTTCTCCACCTACGGGTGGCATGACGATGAGTTCTCCTGTTTGAGTGCGTTCAAATCGAAAGGTTTGATTGCGACGACACAATTCATAAAACTGATCATCCGTCAGGTTCACGGTGTCCAGGTTTAAGGTCAAAGCATTCATAATTTTTCGTGCTTTAGAGAATCTAGATCATTTAATCGTTGATGCCTAAATGCTTTTTGATTTGCTTGATCGAGAGATACATCTCATATAAGCGGTGATACATTGCCGAAGCTTTGAGATAGACTTTGTGCTCGACGGCAGGATAGCCCGAAACCGTCTGTCCGGGGGGCACGTCTTTGTGAACACCCGCTTTTGCAGACGCAACTGAGCCGTCTCCCATCTTGGCGTTATTGGCAACGCCGACCTGTCCGGCGAGAATGACGCGGTTGCCGATTTGAGTGCCGCCTGCGATGCCGCAACCCGACGCAAAGGCACAGGCTTCCCCGACTTTTACGCCGTGACCGATTTGCACCAGATTATCAATTTTGGTGTTGCGACCGATGCGAGTCTCACCGACTGCGGGACGATCGATCGCAGAATTACAGCCCAC
Source organism: Phormidesmis sp. (assembly GCA_043772715.1). Lineage (GTDB taxonomy): Bacteria > Cyanobacteriota > Cyanobacteriia > Leptolyngbyales > Leptolyngbyaceae > Phormidesmis_A. The sequence continues at coordinate 2,819 of JAYVFW010000421.1, forward strand.
TTCAACGCCATCTTCTAGCACCGTGTAGCCAGACTGCTCCATCTTCAGCCAGCCCTCGCGAGTTGGCACAAACCCAAACCCTTCGGAGCCGATGACCGCACCACAGTGAATCACGCAGTCAGCCCCAATGTGAGTGCGTTCTTGAATCGAGCAATTGGCGTGGAGAACTGTACGATCGCCAATCTGCGCGTCAGGATAAATCACGACATTAGGATGAATGACGACACCCGTGCCAATCTTTGCCCCAGATTGGATGACAACATTCGCCCCGATCGCGACATCTTCGCCAATCTGAACGCTGGGATCGATCACCGCTGTGGGATGAATGATAGGCGCAGGTTTAAACGGGTGATAGTAGAGCGCGATCGTTTGAGCAAAGGCAAGTCGCGGATGACGAACTGACACCCAGGGAATGCCACGGGCATCGGCTTTGGCGTGTAGGTCTTCGTTGAGCGGAAGAATGAGGGCACTTGCAGCAGTCGAGCCGATCAACACCGCAAACTTGTTGCTTTCTGCATAGCTGATCGTGTTGGGAGTCGCATCGTCGATCGCAGCAACGCCCGTGATTTCAGGATCGTTGTCTGAGTGAGTGGTCAAACTGTGAGCCACGATCGAAGAGCCAAGTTTCTCAATAATTTCGCTAAACTTCATCGCAAATGCAGTTGAGATTGACGACCATTTCCCTACACCCTACACCGTATCCTCCACACGTCTCAAGAAAGCGGCGCATTCGACGTGGGCAGTTTGGGGAAAGAAGTCAGCAGGTTGCACACGCTGAAGCTCATATTCACCCTCGGCACAAAAGAGTTTGAGATCACGGGCAAGGGTTGCCGGGTTGCAGCTCACGTAAACGATGCGCTCAGGTTTCATGTGTCGAAGCGTCTCGATCACAGAGCCATCACAGCCCTTGCGAGGCGGATCTAACAGCACAATATCGGGTTGCATCTCTAGCGCGGGCAGACTTGTTTCGACGGTTCCGGTGAGAAAGACGACATTTTCGATGTGATTGAGTTCGGCGTTGGTTTTGGCTTGCTCGACGGCTTCGGGCTGCACTTCTAAACCAATGGCGGTCTTGACTTTTTTGGCGATCGGCAGCGTCAAGGTGCCAATGCCGCTATAAGCATCGACAAAAATCTCAGTGCCTTGCAGATTCAACTCATCCAGAATCACCTGCATTAGGGCTTCGGCTTGCTCAGTGTGCACCTGAAAGAAAGTGTCGGGGAGAATTTGGAAGGTCAAGCCCAAAAACCGCTCGTGTAGGTGAGGTTGACCTGCGATGCAACGGGTTTCTTTGCCGAAAATGCCATTGGTTTTGGCACCGTTCACGTTGAGAGAAACTCCGACGAGGTTGGGATAGCGATCGAGCCAGTCTTGAGCCTGATCAGGCAATCCCACTAGATTCGCATCTTTGCAGACGAGAGTCAGCAGCATTTCTCCGCTGCGTCGTCCAATTCTCAAGCTGAGGTGACGCACTTTGCCGCGATGCAGCTTCTCGTCGTAGATGCCCCAGCCGCGTTTTTGAATGTCTAGCTTGACTTCTGCTAATAATGGATTCAATCGCTGATCTTGAATCGGACATTGATTGAGGTTGATCAGTTGATGACTGCCCTTTTGATAATATCCAGCTTGCACCTGCCCGGTGGCGGAGCGGGTGAGTGGGTAAGTCACCTTGTTGCGATAAGCTAACGGCTCGGCAACGTTTAAAACAGGATTGACGTTTAAGTTTCTAAAGCCGCCGATTCGCTCTAGCGCTTGGACGATTTGATTGCGTTTTGCCTCAAGCTGATAGTCATAATCGACGTGCTGCCACTGACAGCCGCCACACTTATCGGCAACGATGCAACTCGGTCTAATGCGGTGAGGAGAGCGGGTTAAAATCTCATTCACCTTACCATTGGCATAAGTCGGCTTGGTGCGGATCAGACGCACGAGGGCACGATCGCCCGTGACGGTATCAGGAACGAAGACGACGCGCTCTCCGAATCGACCCACGCCATCGCCGCCCTCTGTAATGTCGGTAATGTCAACTTCAACCAGTTCTCCCTGCCGCCATAGGTCAATCACAGGCTCAGTTGGGGTAGATTCTGATTCAAAAGGTAGTTGTAGATCGGAGATGGTCACAGAGAATATTCCTGGTCTAATATGAACGAATTCTTATTCTCGCTTTTCTAATCGACATATGACCGAACTTGCTGAAGTCTTGCAATTTATCGCAACGATCGAGCAAAAAAATCCGGGCAAGTCTGCTTACGAAATTGCGAATATTTTGCGTGCTTACACTAAGCCGACCTATGTGACTCAAATGTGGACGATCGCGACGGGATATCAGCAAGATTTTATCGAAGGCAAGCTTAATCAAGACGTGACTCTAGCAGGTGAAGTGACGGACTTTGGACATTTCATTGCATCCCTCTCAGATCAGATTAACCAGCCCGGATTGCAGTGGGCATTCACGCGCTGGACGGGCGATCACACGTCTTGGGCGGGCGATATCGGTTCAGCTATTGACATTGTGCATTCTCAGCCTGATCGAGTCAAATCTTTAACCGAATCGCTCGATCGCTTTGCCTCAGAGTCAGATTATGTGGCGGATGTGGCGGCGTTTGTAGTGGGAGCGATCGTCAATTCTAGCGCTCAACCACTCTCAAAAGTGATTGAGCAATACAGCTTAATTCCTTATTCAGACCATGTGAGAACGTTGATCAAACAGCGGTTTAGAGCCGAGATCGAGACGAATCAAATCCAAAATCCCGCCAAAATCGAAGCCGAAATTCGGAATGTGACGTTTGCTTATTTAGAGTTGGCTCCTGATTCCGGGGTTTTGAGAGCGATGAAGACCTTGTTTAGCCCCAAGTTAAAGCTAGAGTCAGAAAAAAGAGGAGCCACGATCGCAGCAGATCTGTTGCAGGGTTCGCTGCATTTCTTCACGCATTTGGTCAAAAAAGGCAAGCTAGACCCGTTAAAGTTCAAGCCTTATCAATTTCCTCAAGCCCCTTGGCTAGGAACTGTCAGTTACGAAGTCAGGGTATCGAACTGACCTATTTTTGATAAAATCAAGCGCAAATTTCCTACCACATCCTTACTGAATTGAGCAAACGCTTAAAGATTTTTTACAAAATTAGGCTTTGGTTGTGATAATCGACACCTCTAAACGCTAAAATGACCGAGCTAACTAAGTTTTCGGCAGACCAAAAAGTACGTGCAAGTTTATTCCGTCCCATCCGATTCGTTTTCTGTAGTAGACCCTTCTCTACAATCCGGTGAGCTTCCTTTTACCCTCAAAGAGGTGCGATCGGCAATTCCAGATTCTTGTTTTGAGCCATCTACTGGGCGATCGCTCGCCTACTTTTTTCTCGATCTCGGAATCCTCGCAGGGCTGTATGCCCTAGCTGCTTATCTCGATTCCTGGTGGTTTTACCCAATATTCTGGTTCGCTCAAGGCACAATGTTTTGGGCGCTTTTTGTGGTCGGGCACGACTGCGGACACGGCTCATTCTCAAAACATAAATGGCTGAACAATCTCGTCGGTCATTTATCTCACACGCCGATTTTGGTGCCGTTTCACGGTTGGCGGATCAGCCACCGCACCCACCATGCCAACACTGGCAACATTGAAACCGATGAAAGCTGGTATCCAGTCACCGAAAGCCAATATGAGCAGATGGGCTATGCCGAGAAACTGATGCGCTTTTATCTGCCGCTGGTGGCCTATCCGCTTTATCTGTTTCGTCGCTCTCCGGGCAAACAAGGCTCTCACTTTATGCCGAGCAGTTCCCTCTTTAAGCCCTCTGAACGAAACGGCGTGATCACTAGCACGGTTTGTTTAATCTTGATGATCGGGTTCTTGGGCGTTTTGACTTATCAGCACGGGCTGCTGTTTTTGGTGAAATATTATCTGATGGGCTACATCGGGTTTGTCGTGTGGCTAGACCTAGTGACGTTTCTCCACCACACCGAAGACGACATTCCGTGGTATCGCGGCGCTGACTGGTATTTTTTGAAAGGGGCACTGTCCACGATCGATCGTGACTATGGCGTGTTCAATTCAATTCATCACAACATTGGCACCCATGTGGCGCACCACATCTTCTCAAATATGCCTCACTATCATCTCAAGACCGCGACCGAAGCGATTAAGCCAGTTTTGGGCGGTTATTATCGCAAGTCGAGCGAGCCAATTTGGAAGGGGTTCTTCCGCTCTTATCTGGCGTGTCATTTCGTCTCAGATAACGGCTCAAAGATTTACTATCAATCACCGACTAATCCACGAAACTAACGGCTGCGTTTTGTTAAGTAGCGATCGTTCTTCGAGAAGAGCGATCGTTTTTTATTTATTTAACGTCAGTTCGACAGAAACAGAAGTGGGTTGCTCCGGTTGTGAATTCGGGAAGCCCCCTTCTCCTAGGAGAGAAACGAGACAGATTTAAAGTCCCTCTCCTAGAACGGGCGATCAGACAACTTAATTTTTGCAACATTTTACAACAGAACCTTTGCGATCGTGATTCCAGAGACATACTTGTAGCAGAAGTTTTCAAAACCGAAAAGGATAGAATCTTCCATTAGTGAAAACGCTCAAAGCTCGTTAGAATCAAGGTTTTAAACGATTTAGCCTGGCGCATACATTCACGCAAAAAGCGAGGTATTCCTGTGGTACAAACCGATATTAGAACTTCTGAAACTGAACCAGAAACCATGATTCAACCAGAACCCATTCTTGATGTAGACGAAATTCAAGGAAATAGTCTGGCTGGATTTAGTAAAGATTTTCAAACACTGCTTTTTCTCAACATCAAGAGCGTCAACTCCGCTCAAGAATGGCTGCGGCAACTCGAACCTCACATCGCTACGCTTGCAGAAGTGGTGCAATTTAACCGACTCTTTAAGGCAACTCGCAAGCGGCGGGGAGGCAGAGAAGGAACAGTTCGAGCGACCTTTATCAACATTGGCTTCTCGTTTGAAGGGCTAAAAAACCTAACGAGCGATGCCGATCAGTTTACAGATGCAGCATTCAAAGCAGGCTTACCTCAGCGATCGCCGCTGCTAGGCGACCCAACCGATCCCAGTGCAGAAGGGAATCCTAAAAACTGGATAATCGGAGGGTTAGATAACGTTCCTGATTTGATTTTGATTGTTGCCAGCGATGACCAAAACCGACTGAACGAGGAAGTCGCGTGGATCAAGTCAACCCTGAATCGGGGGCTTGAACTCATCTTTGAACAATCAGGAGAAACCTTGCCCGGAGACTTAGCCGGACACGAACATTTTGGATTTAAAGATGGTGTTTCTCAACCTGGTGTGCGAGGGCGACTGTCGGAGACATCTGATGACTTCCTCACTGCTCGCCAAAATCCGAATGACCCCGACCAGGGCAAACCGGGGCAAGATCTCCTGTGGACAGGTGAATTTGTGTTTGGCTACCCGACGCAGATCCCCACGCCCAAGCCTGAAGAAGACGGCTTGAATACTGACCCAGGTCCGGTCGCAGTCGCAGGTCCAGAATGGACAAAAAATGGATCGTTCTTGGTCTTCCGCAGGCTTCGTCAAGATGTCAAAGGGTTTCGTGAGTTTGTCCAATCTGCTGCACCTGCTCTCTCTGCAAGCAATCCGGCGTTTGCAGGAATCACCCCTGAGAAGTTTGGCGCAAAGTTTGTCGGTCGCTGGGCGAGTGGCGCACCGATTCTACGAGCGACCGATCAAGATATTCCGGCAATGGCAGACGATCAATGTGCCGACAATTACTTTGAGTTTGAGGACGCGAGCGACCCCCTGCAACCCGGTCAGCCTGACCAATGTACTGACAGCTTTCCGGTTGCCCGCTCTCAAGGAGACGCAGAGGGGCTGGTTTGTCCTTTTGCGGGTCACATTCGCAAAGCGTACCCTCGTGATATGAAAAGAGACTTTGGTTTGAATGAAAGCTCGACTCAAACCCATCGTCTGCTGCGGCGGGGAATTCCCTTTGGGCAACCTTTTGGACTAACCCCCGATCGAGATCAAGACGACTATGACCTGAGAGCATTTTTCAAGCGGTTGATTGATTTCATCCTAACTCTATTCGGGCTAAAGTCAGACGAACCCGCACCCGACGATCGCGGCTTGTTGTTCTTGGCATATCAAACCTCAATTGAACGACAATTTGAGTTTGTGACGGGTGCTTGGGTCAACAATCCTAATTTCCCAGACCCCAACGCTGGGCATGACCCGATTCTTGGACAAAACGACGAAGCAGGCGCAAACCGGGTTCGGACTTGCGTTTTCCAGGCAAACAATTCAGACAACAATGCTGCGATTAGTCTGCCAGTGGATTGGGTGACTCCAACGGGAGGTGGCTATTTCTTCACGCCTTCAATCAGTGCGTTGAAGCATCTTGCTCGCGCTACTTAGGATCGTAAATTAAATAACTCTGAGAACGCTGTAGGTCAGGCATCTTGCCTGACTTGGACAGCCGAGACGGCTGCGCTACCTGATTTAATTCAGAATCCTTAACACAATACTCCGGACAAAATTTGAGCAGGTTTTAAGCCTCAAACCCTGATTCAACCGTGGACGGGATCTTATTATCAAAGTCAGAGGCAAAGCTAACTT
>JAYVFW010000422.1:0-9365 GCA_043772715.1 Phormidesmis sp.
GACGCTGCGGTAAGAACACCCAATAAACTGCATGATCTCTTCATAGGTCTTCCCATCATTTCTCAGCAGCAACATCAACACCCTCTGTCGTTGATGGGGGTCTTCACTCTCTCGCAGCGCATTTTGGAGATGTTCTTGTTGGAGCGGACTGAGAAATTTAGCAACTGGCATCGTGTTTAACCGGGGTATCAGTCCTGATTTTATCCGGTTTTATGCATTCTAGATGACAGTCAGCTTACCTACCATCCAAAGGGTAATCTAGTCCGCGTGTGACTCCCTGGCATCGTTTGCGACGATTGGGTGCCATCTCGGTGAAGACAGAGATACATTTTCTGCTAGCCCAAGAGGATTGTCTAGAGGGTGTTATGCACTTTTCGGTGGTGTCCTAGACCTGTTGATACTTTGCCCAGAAAGCTTTGCTAGGCAGGCTTTTATGATTCAGATCCACAGGTTTAGACCATTACCAGGCTAGTTGTTCATTGTGACTCTGATAAAGATCGCACAACTGGCAGTAAATTGCCATGTATTCAGTTACATTGCTTGGGATAGAGAGCAATCTGAGATCGCCCACCTCAATCGTTGAGTGAGGGTTGGTACAACAGCTCTGCCAAAGTCAACAAAGTCTCCCTTGCCCGCCAGACCGATGCTTCTGATAAGCTCACGGTTGCCACTAGAATCGTCCCGTCGTCGTCCAGAAGCAAGTCGAAGGGTTCGATCGACACTTGATAAGGGAACCACTGTCCCCGAAACTCATAGACCCGTCTTACCCCTTCCAGGTCAAGCTCAAATTCTTCAGCTAGAGGAATAACTATCAGAGACTCGATCGCGTTTCGCAACCCGACTTGCACGATCTCCAGGGGAATGGCAGAGCGCTCTGTGATTCTTTCCCGACTCGCCACCCGTTCTGATTGTCGAGACAGAGCCAGTTGCCTGCTCAACTCACTGATTTCTTTAGCTGCAAACTTGAGTCCCTTTCGCACGCCTGAGAAGTAAGGGGTGAAATCATAGACCAGCTCTGTTCGAGCGCACCACTCGTTGAGCTTTGCTTCAACCGTTTCTAGCGAACGCTCCAGAATCACCACCTCTCGTTCCTCCTTCACCTGAGCAAGTTCCCGCATCCGCATTCGCACCAACTCTGCTATCCCAAATTCAATTCCCAGGCTATACGGCTCGATATCCTGCTCCCTCAGAAACCGCACCCGCTCTTCCAAGCTGCTGAGGATAAACCGTTCTGGGGACAATATCTGAAGGCTCATACACTGACCTCTGTGATGGAACAGTGATATTGCGTTTCACTCAACAAGGCGGTACCGATAACCATCCCCACCACGGGTCTGGAATCTAATTCAAAGCAAGCAGACGTGTAGGCTGCCATGCGGATCAGTTCGTCTTCAATTACCTGCTGAATATCTGCGGGAGAACCTGTCGTCGCCTTCGCTTCCACCAGATAGGTTTTGCCCTGACCCATCATCACAATATCTGGGTAGTCATGATTCGGACGTGCCAGCTTGCGGCAGTGAAATAACTGCTGAGCGACCAACCCTGCAATCCCCTCTCCAATGCCTGCGATCGCGCTTTTGCTGGGGGTGATCAAGCGACTTCCAGTACGGCTGTAGAACAAGGGAGTATATCCAGGCTCTAGGAAGGCTCCACTCACGTAAGTGAAGTAGTGCTGGATTTCCTCCAGGGGACGATAGACTAACTGCTCTGAATATTTGCGGATCATCTGCCCCAGCACCAGTTCGTCTACCTGCAAAGGTGACAGCGATACATAGGGGGATGGCTTGTTGGCTAGTTGGGCTTGAAACTGAAAGCGCATCGCTTGTCTGCTGGCTGCCGCTTTCGCCAGGGACTGTTGCACGGAGGACAGATGCAATGGTCGGTGCTCTAAGGTGAGATGAATGGGCATAGCTGACTGTGCGACCCCCAATGGTAAGGACTGCCCTCACAGTAAGGCTCAGGTTTTCGGCTTGGCAACTAGACGCTATCACGGTGAGGGGAGTTTTCCAGGGCGGCGCGGTGGACAGATGTGACGCTTGAGCCAGGGCGGGATGCGTTCATACTCCTCCCAGATGAAGTTCATTTCTGCTAGTTTTCTACGGTGGGTGGCATCGGCAAAGCGTCTGCTTTTGCCTTGGGAGAACCAGCGATCCACCGTTGCTTCGCTGACTCCACAGATTTGAGCGATCTGGACATGGGTGACATCCCAACGGGCGTAGAAGGCTTGCGGAGAGATGCCAAACTGGCAGCCACAGTAAAGCCGTAATAGCGCGATTTCTCGTTGTCCCAGATCTTGGGGTGTCACAGGGATAGCTCCTCAGTCGAGAGAACGGTGGCGGGAGGAGCAACGCTTTGTAGGTCATCTTCCCAAGCGGTGTCAGATTTGACCCAAGCAGAACTGGGAGAGTCGGAGTCGAGCCAAATCAGGTAGCACCAGTGCCAGCGCCCGCAGTGAGGAGCAAAGCGGTAGAATCTGCCGATGACGATGCCCCAGTCAGAGGGTTCACTATCAGACATCCACCAGAGGCGATCTCCATACAGAAACCGGGGTGTTTCCACGTCGGGAAAGGTGGTGGGTAAATCTGATAAAGGTGGTTTCAAATGAGAGTGGATAAGGGATTCTATCTGTGAAACTAACGGCTCAGACATACGATTTCACTAGCTCCGAGGTGAGTGAGCGTTGGTGCCAGACCCGATGCTAATCGAAGCCGTGGATCTGGCAGAAGACGATTAACTTTGAGTGCGTAGCTCTCTGACAATTTCTTGGGCTAAGGTTTTACTCCACACCTGCTCAAAGGGGCAAGAGACGCGATCTGCCCCTCGCTGAAACCAACGGAGTGCTTCTTCAAGCTGACTTACCGAGTAGGTATCGTTGACCAGCATTTTAGTGAGTAGGCTTTCGACAATTAGAGCTTGAGAATCATTCAAAACCAGCATTTGATGTGCCTCCTATTGGCTTTGACCGTGTTTGATAGGAATGACGAGGGCTTTATCAAGGTCACGAACTTTGATACCTCTGAGTGCCGTGAGGAGAGATTTGATGAGGTTGCCCTCATCAAGTGAAAGGGTAATCATGTTCAAACTCCATAGGAGACTAACCCAAATTCCATAGAGGTTCTGAGGGTTTTTGATATGATTTCAATATAGGTTAATTCGGCAATTCGAGCAATACAGAATTATCGAAACTAAAGAAGAATCCTTAAAGCTCGTTACGATTGTTGGGTTACTGAGGCTGGATGGGCATTAAGAACCTTGGATGGCTAGGAAAAAGAAAACAGAATTGCGCCTGTACATTACACCTAATTTAGATAAGCTGTTGAAGACACTATCTGGTCTTAGCGATCAAACGGTCAGCAGCATCGTTGAGGACACACTTAGGGAAAGCCTGCCTGATCGATATAGGGACTTGATGAATACTCACAATCTTAGAAAGCTGTTGGAGGACGAGGATTAAGCTCTAAGTACTTTCATTCGGTTCGTTGCAGTCGCCTTCCCCGATCGCCCTCAGATAAGCGTCTGCCGCCGCCTGCTTAAACACACCCTTGGTATATCTTGCGAACACCTGATCGCTCTTAATTCCCATCAGCTCTTTGCCAAACAGCGGATCAACGCCTCGACGCGTCACCTCTGTCCCAAAGGTATGTCGGAAGCGATGGGGATGAATGCCTTCCACCCCTGAGATTGCCCCCAACTTCTTCACCATCTTGTGTAACCCCTGATAGCCCAGACGCTTTCCAGAACTCTTCGGGTCTTGCGCCAGAAACATGGGACTCTCTGGCGTTGGCTCAAACCTTTCATCCTGCTGCCGTCGCCACTCCAGATAAGCCTCCAGATGCCCTCTTGCCTCCCGGTTTAATGGGACCTGACTCACGTTCTGCCCTTTAGATCGATACACTGTCAAAATCTTGCCGTTCCAGTGTTCTACATTCAGCGCTGAAGCCTCCGATGCCCGCAGCCCATGACTCAGGACGGCAATGATCGCTCGATCGCGAGCTCGTGTCCGCTCCTCCAACTCCAGCACCGCCCAAATCTCGCTTAAGTCTTCCGCCTCGATATGCGCTGCCTGGGGTTCGGGCTGCCGCTCCAGATCGATCGCATCCGTTGGCAGGGGTTGATTCATCGGATAGCCATTACTACGCCGCAACCAGTGATAGAAAGACTTCAGCGTATTGATCGCATGGTTGACGGACGCAGGCTTCAACCCCTGCAACTTCAAGTCTCGTCGATATTTGCCCAGGTCACTGGGGGTGACTTCTGTCCACGAGCGATCGCACCAAGCCGTGAACCGCTTTAGTTGCCCCCGATAAGTGCGCTGCGTATTGTCTGCCTTCCCAGTCTGTCTAAGAAACTCCTCAATCTGCCAATGGCGTAAATCTGGAGGTTCCACTCGTGGAGTTTGCTTCTCCTTGCCGCCCTCCAACGGCACAATCACGATCGGGAGCACCGGTTCTGAAGTCATATCCGGCTTACCCATCCTTTGCAACAATCGCCGCCAATCGCTTGAGAATCTGTAAGACTTGTCCCAATTGCCCATTCTCTTCCAAGAGAAACTCTTTTGATCGGGCATAGAACGGGGTGCCCTGTTGCACCAGTTTCAAAAAGACAAAATTGCTGCCGTTCGTCACCAGACCATAAAGCGGACGCTCTGGGCTAGGGGTCGCTAGCATATAGGTCAAGGCTTGAGGAATGCCCACTCTTAATGAAAACTCAGCTCGTTTCGACTCAATCACCAGCAGCCAAAACGCTTCCTTGAGCACTAAGACATCAATGCGACCCCGAATGGCAATGCCGTCGTCCTCCGCTTGAATCTGAACTTCCTCTTCGGTACTGATATAAAACGGTGGCAAGTAGAACCCAGCTAAGTCCAACAAGGGAGAAACGATCGCCATCTTGACCGTGTTTTCGAGGACTGAACGACGGGCTAGATTTGCATAGATGGCTTTGACGCGATCGAGCCTTTGCTGTTCAGACTCCGTTAAAGGCTGTAACTCCTGCTGCCACTCTGGGAAGAACTGAGCGGTATCCCGCTGCTGCAATTGAAACCGTTGCTCCAAGTCGTAGAGGGTCACTTTTTCGGCTGGAAGGGTGGACGGCATCGGAGGGCTCCTGAAGATTCAGACGGCTCAAGCAGAGGTGCAACAGGACGAGTGGATACTCAAATTCTGGCATTAATCGAGCGGTTGATGGCTGCGATCGACAACTTCCTCTTATATTAGGTAAAGATAAGTCTAATTATCTCTATCAGAGTATTATAAGAATATTAGTGCTATTTCTGAAAATCGAAGGCTTTTCACGGATAATCAAAGCGTGAGTAAAAGCAGGTCTTTTTCGGCAAGTCATCACCCCTCTTACGACTATGAGTACGAAAGATTTGATTATTCAGGAACTCGACCAACTGCCTGAGCCTTTACTATCGAGAGTGCTTGAGTCCATTCGTCGGTTGAAAACCGCTGAACTAGGCAAGGCTGAAGACCCCGTTTGGCAAGCCTACCTCGCCTCAGAACAGGAAAACGAGGAGGTGTATCGTCGTCTTGCAAACTCCTGAATTTCTGGATTTGGCGGATGTGCTACGGATTCACGATCGACAGATCCAAAAGTTTGGCGGCACTTCAGGCGTTCACGACTCAGGACTGTTGGAGTCTGCACTGGCTCAACCGCAGGCGACTTTTTCGGGACAACTCCTCCATGCAACCATTTGGGAGCAGGCGGCAGCTTACCTTTTTCATTTGGCGATGAACCATCCGTTTTTAGATGGCAATAAACGGACTGCGTTTGCCGTGATGGATACCTTTTTGCGGCTGAATGGCTTTGTCCTAACGCTCACTCAGAGTCAGAAGTATGAGCTAGTCCTTGAAGTGGTTGAAGGTACTCTCGGTAAGGAAGACCTGGCAATTCAACTCGAAGGAGCTGCGACTCTGCGTCCTAAAATCTGAAGATACCGTCTTCTAAAAACTTAAGCGATGTGAGCACAAGTGATACCTGGAATTATGGGTAGACTGACTAATGAGAAATGTTGGGCGTGCAGCCTGTTAACGGCAACTGAAGCTCGTAAACTTCACGATAAGGAGAGCGAGGGTGATGGCTGCTGGAAAGATGAGACTTGCCGCAGTCGCCGATCGTACTACCGCAAAGGGCGGGGCAAGGGGGTGCGGCGATTGTCTGCGATCAAGGTGGTAAAGGTGCCAATTCCAGCAGTGCCCTATGTGGTGCTGCACACCTATCTGGACAAGCCGCGCGCTCCTGCTGATGAGGTGGTGATTCACGCGATGTGTGCAGAACTGTGGATCGGGGGAACGCCTAAAGCAATGACGGAACCTCAGCATACCTTTGGGCTGCCGCCTCGCTTGGTGAAGGAGTATGCTCGGCAATTATTGGAGGCGCTGTATCAACAGTATGGAGAGGGGCAACGCAGAGGATTTGAACGATTTGCTCGTGAGGAACAGCATTCGATTGCCCAATGTCCGGTGCGTCCTTGTTCTTATCATGCTGCCCATCTCAATCTGGTTGGGGTAGAGGGATTAAGATGACGATTCAACCGCTGAGGCAGTCTTTGGGGGAAGCACTCCAGGTAGCGCGACTCATGCCAGAGCGAGCAAATCTAGGTGAGTTGATGCCACGAATCGATGCAGCATTAGCGCAGCTTTCCACAAGCAGTGCTCGGATGACAGACTCGGCGCGACTGCAAGCGGCGGGTGAACTGTTGCTGCAATTGGCTGACCTGTGTGCAGCGAGGGCTGAGGCGTTGATGACGGGGTGGGAGGAAACGCATCGTGACCGATCGTCGAGCGCGGCTTCTTTGCCGATGTGGTTAGGCAAACGATGGCGGTGGATTTGAGTGACTTGATGGAGCCAGTGCCCCCGCGCAAACGAAGAACAAAGCGAATCAAACCCACTGCAATTCAAGAAGGGTCGATCGTGGCACTCGTGGATAAAACAGCAGTTCTAGCCCTGGTGGAACAGTTAGAGATGGAAGCGGAAACCCACAAAGAGCGAGTGTTGGCAATCGCATCCGATGAGGATGTCACGCGGTGGACGAGTGAGATTGCTCGATGGTTACAGGCAGTGCCTGAAGATTTCGTTTCCTTTGCTCAACTGTGTCACGGCTTGCAGATGCCGTGGGTAGAAGTGTGGATGGGACTGCTGTTGGGCGGCTTTGAGTTGGAGCAATCCGGGGAGTTTTATAGATCGGCGGTTTGGGTGAAACGTTCGATGAGAAACGCTGCTGGTTGACACAGTGTTCTGCTTGTTTCCCGCTTAGGGTTGAGGGTGCCGCTCTTCTGAAAGTTGCAGGAATCGCACTGTATCACTGCTCTTTTTCCTCAGTGACAAGACCTGAAAGAAACGACAGAGGATTGCTCATATCAGAGGCAAAGCCCAGGATGGCACGATCTCGGTGTTCATAGAGTAAGTCTCCTCGGTCGTTAAATAGAAAGGTCGCTCCTCGTTGAGTCAGATAGACAGCATCTGGAACATAGGTCTTCCAGTGACTCAGCACTTCAGTCATATTTCGCAGTCGCAGGGTTGCCAGTTCAAACGGGCGCTGAAAGCCTTTGCCGCCTGCCCATTGAAAGACTGATCCTTTGAGCGGGGGCAGAGGTAACGCTTGTACGATTTCGTCATCAGCAATGAGCTGGGGAGCTTGGCGGTCGCCGCGATATCCTCGGAACACTTCAGCCAAAGTCCCAGGGCTACCTACCCCAGCACACATCAACAACAGATTGAGCCAGGCCTTTTGAGCAGCCGACAGACCAGGCAGTTTGAAGGACAGACCTGAATACAAGTTAAGGATTTGATGCAATTCTGCGGTTGGGTCTACAAACAAACAGTCAGACGGGAATTTAGTATAAGCACAGAATTGCTGACCCGCATTGCGATCTCCAATGCCAACCGCTCGAACGACGATCCCTTCCGCCTGAAGCCGGTGGCTCTCCTTCTGCAACCACCAGGCGTATTCCAGACTGTCGAAATCTCCCAACTGGGGCAAGAGCAGTACCAGTTGTCGAGAGGCGAACTCGCAACCGCTCAGAATAGGAACGATAGCTCCATCACTAACCCGTTGACGGTTTGTTTGGCTCAAGAGGGCATACGAATTCATCCGGCACCTATTTTCTGAGGAATGGAAAGCTCATCGTAAAGTCTGGAATGAGTCAATGACCGTCTCTCTGGTAGATCTGAATTTTCGCCAGTCACTTTCACAGGTTAAGACTAATCATTGTCCCATTGCATGTATAGTTGCACATCGTTCTTGACCGTAGCTTTGAAACCAAGCCGTTCATACAATCCTCTGGCTGGATTGACTTTCAACACCCGTAGTTGGATGGGGATCTCTTTAGCGATCGCTTAATTTTTCAGCGATCGAACGAGTTGAGTTCCTAACCCTTTGCTTTGAAAGTCAGGCAGAATCGCTATTTAGTTCAAGTCTAGAGCCTCACCTGTATCCATGACTGAAATGCAACCCACGTCCTCACAGGCATAGCGAACTATTGCAAAGGGTGACTCACTGAGTTCCTTCGGAAAACCAGTGGTTTGCCGTTCTTCATTCCAACCCCAAGTCTGCTCAATATAGGAATAGAAGGTTCGTCGATGTAGGTTGAGGAGAAAATCAAAATCTGCCGATGTCGCTTTTCGAGTTTCAAGTCCGTTCATGATGAGATTGGTTTTGCCATGTAAATGTCGGGTTTCCCTAATCCATTAGCATCTGGCATTATACCCACGATTACAAATCCACATTTCTGGTAGAACTCATACGGGTGCCGTCGCAGGTTCTTGATGGTCGCAATGTGGTCAGATACATTCGGATAGAGGTTGACTCCTGACAGTGTGGTTTTCTTTTCCTCATCGTCTGTTCCCACCCAGAGAGTGATGCCGCCTCGCTTTTTTACCTGCGTCTCCAAGTCCATCACTAGCGATCGCCCAATTCCCTGTCCCCGAAAACCAGATTTCACCACTAACGGGTGCAGTTCCCAAACACGTCCGTCATACTGCTGAATGCCACCAATCTAACCCAAGACTGTTCTTGATCTGTCCACAGCAATGCGACTGATCCGATCCGGTGCAAACGAATTTCGGACTTCCTGAATGGATTCTTCTAGCGTCGGATAGCCACTAGGCAAGTGCCCAAAGCAATCAAGCAATATCAATGCAGCCTGCTGAATGAATAAGTCATTGTCAAGACTCAGATCAAGAACTTGCATAAGCGGAGCTAGAATTGTGCTTGTTGTAAAACCTCTTACCTTTGATGCTACCGTCGAAAGGTAAGCTTTCTTTAATCAATACTCCGGACAAATTCAAGCGGCGATAACGCCGTAGTTGCATAGGTCTTGGTAGTTGGGATGGGATTGAATCAACGTTGGCTCCAAGTCTAA
>JAYVFW010000423.1:0-3223 GCA_043772715.1 Phormidesmis sp.
CAAAAATTCAGCTTTTTTAGCGTCAATAGTCAACTCAATAGATTCGGTGCCTTTGTGACCATAGAGGACTGCGGGAATTTGTCCTGAGCGGCGCAGGGCATTGGGCTTACTTCCGGCGGCGCGTTTGTGACAGTCGATCGTGATTTGCATAATGACCTTGGGAGTGTGAAAGATGAACTTTAGACTTTGGATTTCAAGCGGTTTTAATCCAAAATTTTTTATTGAGCAACCGCTTGCGGCGTGCCATTGGTATACAGCAACGCTCGCTTAGGTCCGTGAATGGGGTCTTCGACGATAATGGTCTGGTCACGGCTTGCGCCTATAGACACGATCGCGATCGGCACATCCATTAATTCTGCCAGGAATTTGAGATAATCGAGGGCTTGGCTGGGCAGATCTTCGAGAGATTTGCAGTCTTCGGTCGATCGTTTCCATCCTGGCATGGTTTTATAAATCGGCTTGCAGCGAGCAAACAGCCGAGAATTGCTGGGAAAATCTTCGCAGCGCTGCCCATCAAGTTCGTAGGCAACACAGACTTGGATCTCTTCCATCTCGTCTAAGACATCTAGCTTGGTGATCGCGAGACAGTCAAGACCGTTGATCCGCACTGCATAGCGACCGATCACCGCATCAAACCAGCCGCAGCGCCTTTGCCGTCCGGTGGTGGTGCCAAACTCTGCCCCGCGATCGCACAGCAGGGTGCCGACCTCACCGTGTAGCTCCGTGGGAAATGGCCCTTCACCTACGCGAGTTGTGTAGGCTTTGGCAACCCCAATCACGCGATCGATCACGGTCGGCCCAATGCCTGTGCCCACACACGCTCCACCCGCCACCGGATTGGAAGAGGTGACGTAAGGATAGGTGCCATGATCGAGATCTAATAGCGTGCCTTGTGCGCCCTCAAACAGAATATTTCGCTTGCGGCGAATGGCATCGTAGATTTTTAGAGAACTATCGACAACGTGAGGACGCAAGCGATCGGCATATTCCAAATATTCTGTCGTGATCGCTTCTACGTCGAGCGGCGGCAAACCGTATAGTTTTTCGAGAATGCCATTCTTGTAATTGATCGTCCAATGAAGCTGTTTTCGCAGCGTATCAGCATCCATCAAGTCAACGACTCGAATCCCTGTCCGCTCAGATTTGTCAGCGTAGGTAGGCCCGATCCCGCGCCCAGTGGTGCCGATTTTGTGAGTGCCGCGATGCTCTTCGGAGGCCCGATCGATTACGCGGTGATAAGGCATTGTGACGTGCGCCGTTTCGGAGATCAGCAGGTTGTCAGTTGAGATATTCAAACTAACTAATTGATCCAATTCTTCAATCAGAACTTTGGGATCAATGACCGTGCCGCAACCGATAATGCACTCAGTTTCAGGATATAAAATGCCAGAAGGAATAAGGTGCAGTTTAAACGTCTGATCTTTGACAACGACCGTGTGCCCAGCGTTAACACCACCCTGGTAACGGACTACGACATCCGCCGATTTACTGAGCAGATCCGTAATCTTTCCTTTCCCTTCGTCGCCCCATTGGGCACCAATTACAACTACGTTAGCCAAGGGTTTTTAAAGAGTGCTAGAGTTTTCAACAATCTCCCATTATCATCAGTAAATGCTGTGCGTGTCAATGGTAAATTGTCGCAGGTCATCGGCGCTAACAGGAATCTGGTCAACGGTGCGTGATGGCGAAAAGTTTTCCTCGTTCAATTCTCTTCAATTGCTGCTATGCACAACTTTCTGCCGATCGCTTATTTCAAAAATCAGTTTGTCCCGTTTGCTGAGGCAAATCTTTCGATCGCGACTCATGCCCTTCACTATGGCACCGGGGCATTTGGTGGACTGCGAGGCATTCCTGATCCTAAGAACGCCAATCAGATTTTGTTGTTTCGGCTCGATCGTCACTGTCAGCGACTTAGCAACAGTGCCAAGCTGATTAACTACGAGTTACCTGCCGATAAAATTCAGGCGATCATTACTGAATTTGTTCAGAAGAATCAGCCCGATCAATCGTTTTATATTCGTCCGTTTGTCTACACTTCTGGGTTGGGGATCGCACCTCGACTCCACAATATTGAAAAAGATTTCTTCGTCTACGGGCTTGAGCTAGGCGATTATTTGTCAGCAGATGGCGTGACCTGTCGCATCAGTTCATGGTGTCGCCAAGAAGACCGCAGCTTACCTTTAAGAGGAAAGATTAGCGGCGCTTATATCACCTCATCTCTCGCCAAAACTGAAGCCGTTGAATCTGGGTTTGATGAAGCAATTTTGCTCAATACCCAAGGCAAAGTCAGCGAGGCTTCGGGGATGAACATTTTCCTGATTCGCAATGGTGAGTTGATCACACCGGGCTATGAGCAAGACATTCTAGAAGGCATCACCAGAGACAGCATTTTGACGGTGGCTCGAAACTTGGGGATCAAGACGATCGAAAGACCCGTAGACAAATCAGAACTGTTTATTGCCGATGAAGTCTTCTTGAGTGGCACGGCTGCCAAAATTACTCCAGTCAAAAAAATTGAAACTTACCCGATGCCCGAAGCGCATCCCATTACGGATCTTTTGAAAGCAAAACTAACCGCAATTACTGAAAACCTAGAGCCAGACTATCGAGATTGGGTGTTTCCGATCGCGCTGCATTAATAGGACTTACGTAAACCTCGGAGATTTTAACCAGAAATCAAGCATTGTGACAGAGTGGCTTAAACCTCCGAGGTTTTGACCAAAATGCGTAAGTCCTGTAACAAAAGAAGAGATGCCTGTGAAAGACATCTCTTCTTTATTGATCAATTAGAAAGATAAGCTTTTTTAAGCAAAGGTTCTACCTGGGGATCAGGGCAGTAGAATTAACATATCTGGAAATTGAGACGTGAGAGATATCCCCTCTCAGAGTTGATGTAAGCGTTAGCAATAGCAGCTAATATCTTCACCGCACTCATCTGCTAGATAGCACAGCGCTCGAAATCGCAGTGCCACCACTTCGTCGTAGACAGGGTTAAGCTTGCACATCGGCGGAATGTGAAACAAAGTCTTTCCAAAGGCTTTAACATCGCGTTCAAAGGGGCACTGAGACGGAATTAGCTTACAGAGACGGTGAGCTAGGTCAGGGTTGCGAACTTGGATGCGATCGATCGCGTCGCGAAGTGGACGCAGTAGGTGAGTCTTCTGTGAACCGTGAGGCGACCGGGTAGCCGTGGCAGCGTCCGTGAGTTCTGCTGCGGGTGAAG
>JAYVFW010000424.1:0-9307 GCA_043772715.1 Phormidesmis sp.
GAGAACGGGCTGAGAATTTAGAACAAGCGATCACGGCCTTCGAGTTAGCGTTGCAGGTGAGAACCCGCGAGGCATTCCCAGAAGATTGGGCAACACTACAAAACAATCTGGGACTTGTTTACTGCGATCGCATTCGAGGAAATCGGGCTGAGAATCTAGAACAAGCGATCACGGCTTCTGAGTTAGCGTTGCAGGTCTATACCCGCGAGGCATTCCCAGAAGATTGGGCAAGGGCACAAAACAACCTAGGACTTGCTTACAATTACCGCATTTATGGGAAACAAGCTGATAATCTGGAGCGGGCGATATCAACCTATGAACAAGCTGCTCAAGTTTTCACTCGCGAGGCATTCCCGGAAAAGTGGGCAGAAAATCAAGGACGTGAGGCAGAGGCACTGATGAAACGAGCCTCACTGATGGAGAACGATACTGATCTAGAAACTGCTATTGTCTTACTGAGAGCAGCACTAGACGTTGCCGTTCCTCGCAGTCCTGACTTTATTGACTCCCAATATCGGTTGGGGAATGCCCTCTCCCGTCGTTATGAACACAGCCAGGATTCCAGCGATTTAGAGCAGGCAGTGCAAGCTTATAAGAATGCCTTAGACGCGATTAGTCCTGAACATTACGACAGACAACAAATTTGGCAAGCCCTGCCCACCACCCAATCCATTTTGGGCAGTCGCCTAGTGCGAGACGGTCAATGGCAAGAAGGCTTACAGCTTTTACTCAACAGCGTCAGACAACTCAGCACCGGAGACGATCCCCTGGCTCATGCCAATGCCCTTTTCCAAACTGGACGCGCTCACGAAACCCTCTCTGATTGGGACAACGCCCGTCTCTATTATCGAGATGCCCTCCGCCTCTACGAACACCTGAAAGATCAACCGGGTATTGCCAAGAGCTGTGCCGGGTTGGGAAGTGTATTGGTATCTCAGGGACATCTAGCAAAAGGGCTTGCTGAACTGGACAAAGCGCATGAAAGCTATCATCAGTTGCAACAGCCTACCAAAGCTGCTGAAGTCGATCGTATTCGCCAAGCCGCACAACGAGCGATCGAGCGGCAATCTACCGAGGCGTATGTATGACCACTGCCGACGATATTTTTGACCAGTCGTTTAGCAATATTCAGCGATTAGGGCTAAGAGAAATTCCCTTTACCGAAAGCCCCACCGACCTGCGAAGCGAAACCTTACAGCGCATCTTCACCGGACGACAAAACGAACTGCGTCAGATGTTTAATCTGTTTCAGAGCCGTGAGCGTCGCCGAATTTTGGTCTATGGTCGGCTGGGCATTGGCAAAAGTGCCTTTTTACTAGAAGTCCTATCAGTCCTGCGCCGGAAGCGTCCGCAGATGTTGACGACCTACATCTCCCTCCCCGCAAATCTGGATCTGGCAACCACCGCCCTCATTGCCTTAGCGCGAGAAATGTCAGACGACGATTGGGCACAGCGTCAGCTTTACCAGATGGGCATTCCCACCGATAAAGCTTTAAAGGAACGCAGCACAGAAGCCTCAGCAACAATGGTCTTTGGTGGCAAATTGAGCGAGAAAGACCTGCCGATTACCAAACCGCAATATCCTACTGTCAGCTTAGACACGCTGCTAGAACGCGCACAAGATAAATATCCTCAAGGCGTTCTGATCGCCATTGATGACCTCGATAAGCAAAACCCCAGCATGGTGCGGCAACTGATGCACGACGCCCAAGGAATGTTGAAAGGACGAGCCTGGTTCTTGCTCACAGGACACCCGATGGGCATGACAGGAGATTTGCTGACCAGTGAACGCGGCTTGTTTGACCTGCAACTCAAGCTAGAAGAACTGGATCTGCCAACGACTTACCAAATGCTGATCAATTATCTCAGCAGTGCGCGGATTGACAACGACTGCACTGATCCAAAAGACCCACGCTGTGTTCTGCCCTTCCTACCAGAAACGGCGAAACGCTTTTGTGAGGTTTCTCTCGGCAAGCCCCGTCTCTTTAACCGCTTGGGCAACACGGTGCTGTCAACGGCTGCTGACCTTCAGGCAAAGCTAATTACTCCAGAAGTGCTAGAACAAGGTTTGCGAGCTGCTGCCCCAACTCTACGCCAGCAAGCAGCCTTGAATGTGCAAGAAGAACGGGTTCGCACTCTATTACTGCAACGGGGCACCCTTTCCGACGAGACGATCACGATCGAAGATCTTGAGCAACTAGGCTTGCGTAGCTTTACTGACATCCTTCCTTTCTTAGAAAGACTGGAAGAAGCAGATCTCGCACACCAGTTGAGCCAAGAAGATGCCAAGGCATTTGCGCCTATCCTTTTACCCTCTGCTGACGATGAGTTGCCTTCACGCGGAGAAAGTTAGAGGTAGCAACGAATCAAACCTCCGTTTTTAGTCCGAAAGCTATAGGAACGCCGATCGGGATTAGCCGCTAAACTTCAGCTAGTCCCTATTACGCATCTCTCATGCTCGAAACTTGGCAACACGAATGTATTCACACCAACGGCATTAACCTGCACTATGTGACTCAGGGCGAAGGTCCCTTAATGTTGATGCTGCACGGATTTCCTGAATTTTGGTATTCCTGGCGCAAGCAAATCCCCGAATTTGCCAAAGATCACAAAGTGGTCGCGATCGACCTACGCGGCTATAACGACAGCGACAAGCCAGCTAACAAAGAAGCCTATGTGATGACTGAGTTCATCGCCGATGTGAAAGGCGTGATTGAGGGATTGGGATACGATCGTTGCATTCTAGTCGGGCACGATTGGGGCGGCGCGATCGCGTGGAATTTCGCCTATGCCTATCCTAATTTGGTTGAAAAACTGATCGTTCTGAATATGCCTCACCCCGCAAAGTTTGCTGAAGGGCTGCGTACGCCTCAGCAGTTGCTTCGCAGTTCCTATATGTTTTTGTTTCAGCTTCCGATCGTGCCAGAAGTGCTGATTCAACTCGGTGACTACAAGGCGCTAGAATCTGCATTTTTAGGAATGGCAGTCAATAAAGCTGCTTTTACTCAACAAGATATTGATGCTTATAAAGATGCGTTTGCCAAGCGTGGCGCACTGACGGCTGCCCTCAACTATTACCGCAATATCTTCAAGCAAGGACTGACTAGGCAAGACTGGAGCGTGTTAGACGTTCCGACTCTAATGATTTGGGGCGAAAGTGACACTGCCCTGGGTAAAGAATTGACCTATGGCACAGAAACCTATGTGCGAGACTTTCAGATCAAATACATTCCTAACTGTAGCCACTGGGTTCAGCAAGAGCAGCCGCAGCTCGTCAACCAATACATCCGCGAGTTTTTGTTGGAATAGAGAGTGAGAAGAGGGCACGATCGGTCGTGCCCCTACCATACGGACATGGCACTGCCGTGTCCTCATGCGGGTCTATCACGTTCACAAATTTTCTGTTAGGCAACGAGAGCGATCGCTTGACTGTCTATCTCCTCAGATCTGGGGAGAACCTCAAAAACCTCATCCATTCCAGTCAGTTCTAATAGCATTCTGACTTGCTCACTCACCGAGCAGAGAAAGAGCCGCTTGTTAGACTCACGGACTCGCTTATAAGTCATCACCAAAGCCAACAACCCAGGGCTGCTCGTAAACTCTACGTGGGTGAAGTCAATTAGCACGACATCAGCGTCTGCCTGAAGCGCCAACTCGGTTTGGTGATGGAATTGAGCGATCGAGCCATCGTCGATCGAGGCAGGGAATCTGACAGTCCTTGTTGAAAAATCCATACGATGCTACCTAATTTGCTATGTTAAACTTTACAAAACTAAACATTCTTCCCCTCTACTAGTAGCATATCTAATGCCACAAAATACAGAACAGATAACTGAGAGCCTTGTTAGAAACCTTTGCAGATTTCGGAATAGAAGTCTGATAAGTAGCTAACAAAACACCAATAAAGTTCGTTCTTAAACCACAATTGCAATTACTATCCGTAACAGTAGATTATTTTTCATCCATGATTCATCTATCTAGAGAAAGAAGGTTTTTAGTGTATAAAGACACGTTTAAAGACCATAATTCACACGGGTAAACATGTTTCTTCTAAAGCTTGATGCTGCTAGCACATGGGCTTATCACGCCCTTTAAAGATAGGTTCTTGTCGATCGGAGCGAGGGCAACTTGTCGAAAATGGTCAACCCGAAATATCTCAAAAATTTGTATTTTACGTTACCTTTTATTTCTCTACTGTCTACCATGAATAAACTGATGGCTTTTATTATTAGAAGTAAGCACATCTAAAATTTAGAGTTAGTGATTTTTTCCCTATTTAGGAATTGTCTTAAAATTGCCTCTGTAGATAGACAGCAACTCTAA
This sequence comes from Phormidesmis sp., assembly GCA_043772715.1. Taxonomy (GTDB): domain Bacteria; phylum Cyanobacteriota; class Cyanobacteriia; order Leptolyngbyales; family Leptolyngbyaceae; genus Phormidesmis_A. Next base: position 4,324 of record JAYVFW010000424.1, read on the forward strand.
AAAAGGTAACTAATGTTCAAGATACAAGCTGTTCTAGGAACCTAACAATGGAAACCCGCTTTAGTACTAATTTACCCCCCGTTTCTACTGAATACAACGGCAAGGACCGCAATGCATTTCTGTTTAGCTAGGCTCCTCAAGCTGAGGAGGTGCCAGAATGGTGAGACTGGCTAAAGCTGGAGAGGTTGACTATGCAAAGTCTGATTGCGATCGCTATATTTGTGATGTTGGCAGGTGGAGTAATTTTCGGTGTCTCCCGCTATCGAAACCCAGCAGAATTAGAGCAGCCCACAGAATTTCAAGACTCCACAGCCCCCACCCTACCTGAGATCGCAGAGATGCTGGTTTCTGATCAGGCGACAGCACGTCCAGAACCAGAATTTAAGCCATCGGTGATCGAAGACCCTTGGGAGACTGACTCGACTCCTGCGATCGCTGCATTAACTGAAGAAAGAACGCCTGACTAAAAAATCTCGTGTCGCCTGCCTGCATTGCCCTAATAGTTCTTTAACGCCCGCTGCATATCTCGCTGATCGTCCCGCTTCTTGATATCTTCTCGCTTGTCGTAGAGCTTTTTGCCTCGCGCCAACCCGATATCGACCTTTACCCAGCCCCGCTTCATATACATCTTGAGCGGCACGAGCGTTAAGCCTTGTTGCTCTACTCTGCCAAGCAGCTTGCGGATCTCTGCCCGATGCAGTAAAAGCTTACGAGTCCGACGGGGATCGTGGTTAAAAAACTGGCTAGCAGTTCGATGCGGAGAAATATGGACGTTGAGCAGCATCACCTCTCCATCTCGAATCAAGGCAAAGCCGTCTCTGAGGTTGACCTTTCCTTCTCGAATCGATTTGACCTCGGTGCCGACTAGCTCAATGCCAGCTTCATAGGTTTCCAGAATCTCGTACTGGAAACGTGCATGGCGGTTGTCGCTAACAATTTTGAAACTTTCACTCTTTTCACTCATTTTTTTATCTTAAACCGTCAGATCCTAAAAAAAATGCCCCCGGAGGTCAGTGGGGACATTACCTAAGGAGTAGTGAAACAGAGATAGTACAAGAATACTGCTAAAAGCGAAATTGTCAATTCATTTCTAGACTTGGTAATTCAGTGCGATCGCACTTTAATCTCTCTTCTTCTTGCTGATTTAAGGATTTTATTTGAACGGGCAAATCGTAAACTTTCTCAACTAAACTCAGGCTTTCGTAGCAACAAAGAATGTAACAGTCAATTAATAAAAATAAGAAGGTATTGCGCTATACAGAATTAAACGGTGTAAAACTGTGGAATTCAATGATACCAATCAGGTTCGGTTGACAGCCGAATCGGAGTTCTTGGCGTTGAGGGTTGAAAGTTCAGTGTTGAATAAAATCTTAATGACGGGGCTGGCAGCACTAGCACTGCTAAATGGTCCTTTAATCTCGAGTGCCTTGGCTGCTGATGATCCGATCAAAGCAGCAACAGATGCAGCGGCAGCAGCCCAAGTTTCGGGAGACACGGCATTCATGCTGATCTCGGCAGCCCTTGTGTTGTTGATGACTCCTGGGCTGGCGTTTTTCTATGGCGGCTTTGTCAGAACGCGCAACGTCCTCAACACCATGATGATGAGCTTCATTCTCATGGGCATTGTGGGCACCTCCTGGATTTTGTGGGGCTATAGCCTCGCATTTGCACCCGGAACGCCGTTCATCGGTGGCTTGCAGTGGTTGTTCTTAAACGGGGTCGGGCTAGAGACTACCGACTACTTGAAAGGCACTCAACCGGATGCAGTCGTGTCTTACGCGGCTACGATTCCCCACCAAACCTTTATGATTTACCAGGCGATGTTTGCCATCATCACCCCGGCGTTGATCTCTGGGGCGATCGTCGAGCGCATTAGCTTCAAGGCTTACTTCTGGTTCATCGTTCTGTGGTCATCGATTCTTTACCCAATTTTTGCTCACATGGTTTGGGCAAAGGGCGGATTCCTAGGCTTATATGGCGGCATCGGTGCTTTAGACTTTGCGGGCGGCACCGTCGTGCATATTAGCTCTGGTGTTTCGGCACTGGTAGCGGCTTGGGTGATTGGTCCTCGCAAAACCTATCCAAACCAGCCTGCTGCGCCTCACAACGTTCCTTTTATCCTGTTGGGTGCAGGTTTACTGTGGTTTGGCTGGTTTGGCTTTAACGCTGGAAGCGCGTTAGCTTCTGGCTCTCTAGCAACCGTGGCATTTGTTGCGACCAACACGTCTGCGGCGGCGGCGGCTCTGATGTGGGTAATTTTAGAATGGGTGCTGCGCGGCAAACCGACGGCGGTTGGCATTGCAACAGGTGCAGTTGCAGGGCTGGTAGGCATTACGCCTGCGGCAGGATTTGTGACTCCAGTGAGTGCAATCTTGATTGGTGCAATTACGGCAACGGCTTGCTTCTTTGCCATCAGCTTGAAAGCAAGGCTGCAATTTGACGACTCTTTAGACACCTTCCCGGTTCACGGGATTGGCGGAATCACGGGTGCAATTTTGACAGGGATTTTTGCGACCAAGTTAGTCAACTCGGCAGGTGGCGACGGTCTGTTCTACGGCAATCCGGGTCAGTTGGTGACTCAGTTAATTGCGATCGTGATCACCGTCATCATCGCTGGGGCTGGAACCTTTGTGATTCTTAAAGCGCTCGATGCCACGATCGGGCTGCGAGTCCATCCTGACGTTGAGATTCAGGGGGTTGATATCAGTGAACATGGTGAAGAAGGCTACGGCGAGGAACTCTCCTCTGGGTTTAGCTTGACTCGCAGCGAATCTTAGTAAAGTCTGGTTTTCGAGAAAGGTGAATCTTAACGATCAAAGGCTCCAGACGAGACTCTATGCGAAGAGTTTTATCTGGAGCCTTTGATTATTTAAAGAGGTCTTATTTTCCTCTGGCTTTTTCTTGCCGTCGTCGATCGCGCCAATCACTCAGAGTCAGGTAGGCGATTCCACCCGTGACGCTAATCAACAACACAAATGCGACGACTACGAGAACGCTAAATGTTGTCGATTCCACAATGCCCCCATGCGTTAGTTAGAAGCCGTTGCGACCCCAGATCACCATTGAAATTGAGAATGTAAACACTGCCAGCATTGAAACCCAGCCCAACGTCAAAATATCCATAGCTTCGGTAGTAAAAACATTACGAAAGGATGCTAATCATTATCATAATTCAAAGGCGTGATAGCTTTACTTTGGGTTTGAGAATTGCATATGAATGGTGACATGACGTTGGCAGAGCGGATCGAGTCAATCAAAGCTGGAGTGGTTGCTTCTCTGTCGGTGGCGATCGCTTTTTGCGGCGCATCTTTAATCAATCGGCTGATCTTAGCGACTCGATTTGAGCCATTGGCAGGGCTGCAAGTGTCTGCGGTTGGGGTGAGTTTTTTGTTGAGTGGCGCGATCGCGGCTATTGCTGGCGTGTTGTTTGGCATCACTTATCGCTATGTGGTGCGACAAGACCAAAACTCACACCTCAAATCAGGAGCAGTCTTGGCATTTGGGCTAGTGCGCGGATTGGCACAAATTGATGTCGGCGTGATGACTCAAGGAAGTCTGCTGCCGTTTGTCGTGCTGGCACTAGAAAGCATTTTGTTATTTGCGGTGGCTCGTGTTGTGCTCGATCGAGCAATGGATTATGGATGGGTTAGACCCTTCAAATCTTGAAATAGAGAGTTTGTAGCCCTGAATTTTGAAATGGATTACGCAGTTCGCGCTTTGACGGTTGAAGATGAAGCGATCGTGTGGGAGATGTTGCGATATGCAGCGCACGAACCCTCGCTGGAATCCATTCAAAAACAGCCGTCTTTAGCTTGTTACGCATCAGGCTGGGGTAGAGTTGGCGATGTCGGTTGTGTTGCAGAAAGCGATACAGCGTCAGTTGGTGCAGCTTGGCTGCGTCTGTGGTTGGAAGAAGAGAAGGGGTTTTGTTATGTCAGTGACACGATTCCAGAGTTAGCGATAGCGGTGTTGCCGGATTATCGAGGTCAAGGAATTGGAACTCAGTTATTAATGCAGGTTTTAGAAGTGGCGAAGGGTCACTTTGGTACGGTGAGTCTCAGTGTTCGGGCAGACAATCCTGTAGTGAAATTGTATGAGCGAGCGGGATTTATCAAAGTGCCAGGGAGTGAGGTTGTTAATAGAATAGGTGAAGTATCGTTTAACATGGTACGCGAGTTTGAGTAATGTTTTATGCTGCTCAACTTTGCCGTTAACCTATTTCTGATCCTAGTAGTTTCATATTTTTTTGCTCTATTGTGTGTGGCAAGTCATTTTAGTTATCTCTGCAAAATCTCTTGCAAGAGACGAAAGCTGTATCACAGATTGACTTAATCTAAATCACAGCAAGAACTAACTTTGGATTCAAAATAACTTACTTCGGGAACCGATTGATGACGAAAAAGATGACCCAAGCAATCACCGCTAGATTGACTGGGATTAGCCTGATGGTTGCTGGTGCAGGTTGCTCTCCCACACAGACAAACGTAGCTCAACAGCCAAGTGCGCCTCAGCAGCCAAGTGCAGCTCCACAGTTTTCCTACACTGGAAGTAAAAGCAACGGTCGGAACTATGATGCACAATTTCGGAATGGTCGCTTTACACAAATTACCTGGACGAGATCGGGACAACCAACGCAGGTTTCGCCACTGACGTTCGATCGCAATAATGAACAAGGACAGCCTATCTACCGAGGATCATTCCAGGGAGCCACTGCAATTTCGCTGGTGGATTTAGGACAAGGCAATGTGCGTCCAGGTTCACAGGTTTCAGTCGGAACCGAAGAATGGGGCTGGGCGAGAGGAACCTGCGCGATCGCAAGTGCAGGTTGAATCTAGCTCGACGGGCTGGTTTGCCGATCTGCGGCTGACGATGATCAACAATAGCTTCCTGGTGGATTTGACAACAGTGAGCCGCGACAACTGACGTAGGATTTTGGGCGTTGCTGAATGCAAGTATGAATCTGTCTATCGAGGCTGAATCCTTT
>JAYVFW010000425.1:0-9276 GCA_043772715.1 Phormidesmis sp.
AGCGGAAACCCACTGGCAACCCGAAAAAAGCAACCCATAGGAGACACCCCGAAATGTTTGATACACAAAGCTTTGAGCCTGAAATCACTATCGATATCCATTCAGTAATGGCAAGCGATAAGGCAACCGACCAAAACCCTGAAACGATCGCCCAGTTTAGAGAACGTCTAGGGCTGTCTGAAGACGCTTACAGCAAGCTTCGTAAACGTGCGATTCGTAGATGGAAAGCAATGGACTGGCAACCTGTCAGAACGGGTTCTAACGTCAACTTTGTCGTCAATCCAGTGCAGTTGGAGCAACTGCACAAAGAGGAAACCGCAAAAGCCTCTTTCCCGCTTACAGATCGTTCAGAAATTGTTCAAGTCTCAAACGTTGAAGTATTGCCGCCTGAGAGTCAAAGCACTCTACAGACACTATTCAACCAAACTCAGGAATTGACCCCTTACAAGCGATCTGAGACGCATCTAAATGGCTCTCAGGCTTTATCGATAGACGCGATCGAATCTATTGCTGATCGGATTGATCAAATGGATCGCAGGAATGCTGACGCTAGAGAGCGACTCGATCAACGCAAACAAGACAATCTTTTGTTGGAAAGTATGCTTTCTCGATTAACCGAAGTTGGTCAATCGAAGGAACTAGAAGCGAGAGATTTAGACGATGAAGCGAGACAGCTACAAATCGAAGAAACCCAGTTAAAAAAGCAAATCGAAGCACTGCAATCAAAGTTATCGCAATAGGTTTGCTAACACTGCTCACAACGCTACTCACTACTCATTCAACACACTCACATTTACTCGAAAATTACAACAAATTAACGCCAATGACAACGCTATATGAACTATATCAACAGCACATTGAACAGCAAAGCGATGAACGCGAAACCGTACTAAAAGCTCAACGATTATTCCCTTGCACCTGGCAATCTATTTACAGTCTGATGAACGAAACAATTAAACAACAGGGCACGGCAAAATGATCACTGTTAAACAGTTCATGCAACGTCATGCACTCAGTCAAATCGAATTTCAAGCTTTGCAAAATCACATCAAAGCGAGCTATCCAGACCAAACACTAACGCGAGTCGAAAACATTGTTAATGTCGATTTGTTTGAAGCCTATCTCCAATCGATTCGCAACGCAACAAGCAACCGCTAAACAACCGCTAAACAATCACAAGGAAACAAAACAAAATGGCTAATCTTGACTGTCAGAAAATCCGCGACTGTAGCGGTAACGATTTCAAAAGAAAAGTGTATAACGTGACTGCCTACAAATCCGGCGTTACGACTGGTTTAATCAACAGCACTTTGACCCGCAAAAAGTCTCACAGGGTGAGTCTGATTGGCGGCTCGTGGATCGTTTTAGGAGTCGTCAAATGAAAGCACTGATTCAAGTTTGGATCGTGATTGCGGTCGGAGGGATGATCGGATTGACGATCGCCTGGAACGGCAACTACGAAAAGGGCAGCGCGATCGACATTATCAAGACTCAAGTACAGAGGAACAAATGATGAACAATCATCGTGACGACGGCACCTTCCTTACGGGTGTGATCATGACAGTCCTAATGATGGCAAGCGCGATCGGGGGTTACTGGGTTCGCGACATTGGTATCACTTTCCAAGTTCAAACCCCACCCATTCAGAGGGCAAAATGAAAGCCCCGCCGCTCCACAAAATTGCAAACGGTTTGAGTATTGGAGGAATGATCTTGGGCGCTGTGCTGATCTCAGGTCAGCTATTCACCAAAGCACAAAGTCAGCACCAAACCGACATTGCGACTCAGCAACTCGAAAGCCAGGCACAGGTGGCAGAGAAGCAAGCTGAACTCAAGTCGCGAGAGATGGAGGCTTATCGCAAGGGAGACACCCTTAAATACGATCGCCTGATTGCCACCGATCGCACTCGTGACGAACCTGCACCGGATGGCATCCTCCAAGAGCATCTGATTGCCCTCAATAAACAAACGTTGATGGTTGATAAATATGAGCGCTGTTGGGGCATCTGGAAGCCTAGAAAGGGCTTCACTAAAGACTTCAACGTCTGCAACGATCCCAATTCACCACTACTAAAAGGTAACTAATCATGAGCAAGCAAAAATCTAACGAAAAGTCTGCACAGCCGAACGACAGTACCGATCCCACGCTTGACGATGCGATCGAGAGCCTTTCTGATTCTGTGGCGTGGTTCTTTAGCCGTCCCGCCGCTCTGTATAAGTGGCTCACAGCGCCCAAAGGTGGGAATCGAATCGTCTTAGGTTCGCTCACCATTTACTTTTGGGCTGTGTCTGCTGAGGCATATTGGCAAGCCTTAGAGGTCGGAACGCACTTTGCAAAGACGGGCAAACTCACACAGCACACTGAAACTCACCCGTCGTTTGTGCCTAAACCTTTCAGCCCTAACTCTGGCAACTTGCAAAATGCGGGTGTTGCATTCAGTGACCCCAGCTTCTATGTCACCTCGATTATCAGCCTCGCCATCTTGGGGATTCAAGCCAACTTGCAGCGCGGCAAGTCGTCAGTACCCCAAGCCAAGCGCGATTACGAAGCCGTTAAAAAGTTTCGAGTTGGGGAAGTGCCTAGCGATGCGATCGACCTTGTGAAGATTGAGGCTGAAGCCTACAAGAAAGCAGGGGCGCATACTGCTAAAAACATTGCGGGTGTGGTTAGAGCCTCCTACCTGGTAGACATCGCAGGGAATGGCGCGGCATATTGGTCGGTGCTGTTCTCTAGCTTGGGTGGCTTCGTTGCCTCTGCTGTGTGGATCTACGTTGGAGTGTTTGGGGCTGAAAAGTTTCTAGCACTCTGGCAGCGAAATGAAGACCTTGCTAAGGCAGATTCAACCTCAAAGCGATTCCCCAAAGTCTTAGCCTTTGGTCGCAAGGATCGTGACGAAGCAAAACCAGAAGCAGACTCTCAATCAGCTTAATTAGGCGATACCCGTAGGAGCTAAATCCTACGGGTATCTACAAAATCCCCCCTCAAAAAAAGGAATCATGATGTTCAAATTATCGCCTCAATCAATGTCCGATGATCATTTACTGCCAGCCGCATTACTTGAAATGGGTGATTCACTCAATTTCATCGAAGTCCGCAAACACACCCTCAGACAAGATATCAAGGGTTTCAAACTCTCTAGCGCTACTGGCAAGTTTTCAGGATTAGGCTCGATCGCATTAGGAGCGGGAGCGGTAGGGCTATCAAACCCGCTCGGATGGATTTCAGTCGGTTGCGGGGTCGCGGCTTATGGTCTGCACGTTGTAGAACAGTGGCATAAGACGGGCAAAATTCAGGCTATGCCCCTGTCTAGCAAATCTCAGAACGATCGCGATGAAGACTTAGCAGGGCAGACAGTCAGTGGCGACGGTGGGAATTCGACAGGACGTACCTCCATTCATGAAGACGCGGCTTATTTGAGCGATCGTGAGAAAACAGAGTACGAACTGCTTCACCTTGCCCCACAAGGCATTATGAATGCAATGAACCACGTTCACCCTGTTCAGCGCTGGGCTTGCTACCAGTTCTTGATCGACGCGGTTAATGCTGGAACGTTCAGGGATTACGCCGATCCCAAAGCGTTGCAGGATGTTTTAGGAAACCCGGCGATTTATCAGTCGCACCTTTCAGAAGCCTCAAAGCGATTCCCCAACTACGGCTTGCCCTCTGAATCTCTCGAGACTGATTCAGGTTTAGCGATTGCGGGATCGCCCGTTGGCAATCAAACCAAAATTAACGCGATTGAGGTCTCAAGTTCTCAGGTTACTCAATCTAAGCAGAACCCCGATCTGTTCGACTTCGACTCACTGAGGACCGAACCCGACAGCTTCACAGGGTTTGCGATCGTGGGTGATATGGGGACGGGCAAGACTCGCTTGATTAAATATCTCGCTCGAAACATTCTCACCACGGGGCGGTTGAGTGTGATGGATATCTATGCCCGTAATCACGATTGGCAAGGGGCATCAGTTCTAACAACTGTCGATGATTTCTTACCTGAAATGGAGAACGATCTAGATCAAATCAGCAATCTGACTAAAGCCTATCGCGAAGGTCAGACCGTGTTTCACCCTCACCTGTTTGTAGTGGAAGAGGCTGCAGATACATTGTCTGAAGCCAGCGATCAGGGACGCAACGAAGCTAAAACCGTGGGACGATGGCTTTCAAAATATCTCACCATTACTCGTAAAATCGGTAAGCGGCTCTGCCTGGTATCAGTGAATATCAAAGACCTAACCGACGCGATAGGCAGTGCTGAAAAGCGAAACTCAATGGTGTTTATCTTTCCTGGCAGAGCAGCGATCGCTAAGGCGATGACTGACACCTACATTTTTAAACTGGGCACGATTGAGAACCGGGAACTGAGAGAAAAGTTAGAAAAGTCAATCGCTCTGATTAAACGCCCCGCACTGATTCAGCATCGGGGTCAGTGGTGGGTAGCGGTGATCCCCGAAGCAAACGAAGACGGTTCACTGATCGACGGCTCATCTCCTGATATTGCTGCAACGGTTCAAGCGCCTGAACCCAAACCTAAAACCGCAGGGACTCCGCAGGACTTAGAGCGGATGTTTAACGCGCCATCGGCTCAACACGAGGCAACGGGTGAGATAGAAGAAAACACGATTGAGAGCGTATCGGCACTCTCAACTGTTCAGGCTACTTTTCCAAACTGGAAACCAGAATCTCAAGACGTTGCTGCAAAGATTGTCGATTTTCTGGCAGCTAAACCAGACAAAACCTACTCACCCTCAGAGGTCAAAAAATCAATCTGGCAGCTGAAAAATGACGCAACTTTAACCAAGGATTGTCTAAAAAGGTTTTTCGACTTGCTGACTGAAAAACAGTTTTTAAGCGTTGATGAATTGGGGCGCTATGCCATTTCTCAAAACCCAGATGTCATTGATTTGTAGAGGGCAACCATGAATTTTACAGAAGCGTCCCAATCTCTCAGTTTCCACAGCGAGTTCAAAATCAGACAATCACGCGTCTGGGTATCGGTCGCATTCCAACTGCCTGATGAAATCGCCTCGACTCTGAGCGCGATCGACAGCCTGAAAGTTAGAGGTCAATATCTAATCGGCTTCAACTTTCAGCCACAAAAAGACGAGGTGTTTCCTTACGAGGGTCATCTCTGGAGAGCGAGACATCACCCAATTCAATTTCCCGCTCGGTACAAGTCAAAAGGCAAGAAACAAACCCCTTATCTGATGGCAGAGTACCTAGATTCTTACAGCGACGAAATCGAAATGATGCTAAAGCTAATCGAGCTTTCAACTACTACTTGAACAGTGCTGATGAGATGCTGAGATGCGTGAGATGTTTTTTTCGGAAGGGTGTTTTTTACCCATGAGATGCGTGAGATGTACATCTCTTGGTCATCTCAGCATCTCATCTCAGCATCTCATCTCGCATCTCAGCATCTCATCTCAGCATCTCATCTCATCATCTCATTTCAATTTTACCCGCTACAAACCTCTGACCAAGCTGTTAGTGAACCGGAGAAATCTACATGACCACTTTATGCCAAGTCACAGTCGTCGACAACGAGAAAGAATTTCTAAATCGTTTGAAAAAAGATGGACACGCTCATCATTTTCCTACGGGTGGCTGGGGACGCTTTACAGGGGAAATTCCAGCGATCGGTACATCCTTAACGTTTCATTATCCTGAATCAGAAAACAGAGAGCCGAACGTTTTCCGCGTTCTTTATCACCATCGTTCTTTCAATTCTGAACCGTGTCCTACAGACGCTAAAACAACTGCCAGACATTTGCAGATAGGAGACAACACGCTTGAAGTTTGTCATGTGTTTGTCGTCAAACTGTCGCTCAAAAAGCCGACCTAAATTTTGAGTTCAGCCGCTCCCCATAGTAACTATACCGACTTGATATCAGGTCGGTTTTTTGATGGTCAGCCACACTGAAAACCATCCGTAAACAATATCCATGTTTTGCATCCTTGTTCATAGAAAACGTGCTACAATATAAACATGGAACCGAAACAAGGAAGTCAAGATGAGAACTAGAAAGGCAGGGGCGGATCAGGTCAATACATATTTAGATAATCGCGTCAAAACGCTGATCCCACAATTAGAAGCACTGACACGATTCAACGCGACAGACCGCAAAACAGGTAGATCAGGGATCACTGGATGGAAGGCGATCGCAGTTGAAGAAACCAGACGATTGAAAAGTCATTACCCCGATGAGGTGAATGAGGATGGATCACCCAAACCAGAGATTGATCGCACTTATGGGACTTGCCTGAGACAAATCACAGCACTCAAAAAAGCGTTCAGAGAAATAAAAGCTGACGATTTATCAGATCCCGAGATGATCGGGCAGTTCAGAACGATCGCGCGTCATCTCGGCGATCGACTCTCTGAGCATTTCTCGATTTACACGCTAACGAGGAATATCACTTACCAGACGAGGGTAAAAAATCGATCTGAATCCAAACAGCGAATCGAGATCAATTTAGAACCGTTCATCAAGCAAGCTCACACGATTCTATTTGAGGTTGCTAATGGCAACGATTTCGACTGGAGAGAGGTCACTTGTGCGATCGCTCTGACATCTGGCAGAAGGATGGCTGAAATTCTCGCTAGTGGAAAATTTACTAAAGTCTCCGACTATGAGATCTGCTTTTCTGGTCAGCTTAAGGGCAAACTCTCAGGCATCGTTACCGATATCAAAGGAAATAAGATTCGGGCGAATAAAGCCCGATTTGAACAAATGAAGCTGCTAAACCAAATCAAGCCGGATTCTAAATTCGTTCTTTTGATCGACCACAAGTTTACGATCCCAACACTGGTTAAAGCTGATCTGATAATCGCAGGGATTCAATATCTGGCAGATCACAACAGTCGATTAGAGCCAAATGAAGATCCCCTGATCGTAAATCGTCGTTGGAGCAAGCCACTCTCTGAGCAGGTTAAGAAAGACTGGATGATCGTGTCCGATGACCTATGGAGATCTGTTGATCCCGAAGATCGTATGACGTTCCACAAATTGCGCGGGGCTTATTTCATCGGCGTTATCGGTGCTATGGGAGGAACGTTTGAATCGATAAAGGATCAGGCAGAATCAATTTTGGGAGACAAGGATCTGAGTGCGATCGAGAATTACGATCGCTTCAAACTAGCGCCTGGTACGAAAACCAGAATCTAAACTATTCTACTCAAGACTCTTGCATAATGTGTGAGAGTCTTGTATACTATAAAGGTACTCAACAAAAGGCGAAATGGTTACTACAACACCCAAAAGACAGAAATTTGGTGCTGACTACAACGGTGATTTCACCCATGAAGTCGTGAAGGCGATGGAGGAAAGAACCAATTCTAAGAACCGTACCGATTTGATGCTGAAAGCCTTTTCAGCACTCGAAAAGGAGTTGAGCGGTCAATCTGTTGGGAATGTCTTAGCAGAGCTTACAGAGTCGGAGAAAAGCCTTGTAGATGAAGCATTGAAGTCAGAGAGGATTTGGATCGATGAACTGATGAAGCGTGGTTTGCTGAGTCTCGCTAAAACCTATGTCTCATCAGCCGCGAACAAAAAAGAACGGGGTTTTGATGGGCTGTCTTATAACCAACTTGCAGAACTGGGCACCAATCGAAGCACGATTAGAGGATTGGCAGAAGCCAAGATCGAAAAGTGCTTTGAAGCGATTCAGCAGTTCAACCGCGACCAAGTTGATGAAGAGAGGCGGATCTATGTCTCGCAAAATACGATCTACCAGATCACCAATTCCAATCTGGACTCGATCAAGAAATGGATTTCTGAGCATCAGGCAGACATTTCTGAAGCCAATTTTGGCTGTAATCCTAAACGTGGAACGACGCGTAGCAGACTTCGAGAGATTTTGTCCGAGTATCTCGATCGCTAATGCCCCACAGCCCCTAATGCCCACCAGCCCCGAACCTACTCAGAAGCCTCCCAATCCAGGGGGGTTTTTTGATGTGTGTCCTAATATGGCGGTATGAGGCTATTTGGGAGGTTTGAAAGGGTTCGCTTGTATTGTTATCAATAGCGGGGTTAAGCGGGTTGAGAAGGATTTTAGACGGGAATTAGAAGGGTTTAGAGGGTTTTGATGTTTGATTACTGGATTGATTGAGAGGGTTCGCTGGCTGAAGGGCTGAAAAGCACCCTCAAATCGTGTAGTACGTTGGAGAGTTGTAACACGAACAAGTGTACTGTTTAGGGTGGACCACACCACGTGCCTCCTATAAGTTATACACCGTTGGGGGGTGTGGTCCACCCTAATCAATATTGGTCGATACTACAAATTGGAGATAAACGCCTCTCAGAATCGGCACTGAATCGCTCGATATCGACTTGCAGTGTTTTTGCCTCATTAGCGCTTTGAGAGGGTTCGCTGGCTGAAGGGCTGAAAAGCGCCTCAAATCGTGTAGTACGTTGGAGAGTTGTAACACGAACAAGTGTACTGTTTAGGGTGGACCACACCACGTGCCTCCTATAAGTTATACACCGTGGTGGGGTGTGGTCCACCCTAATCAATATTGGTCGATACTACAAATTGGAGATAAACGCCTCTTAGAATCGGCACTGGATTGATTGATATCGACTTGCAGTGGATTTGCCCCTTTAGCGGGTTGTGAGGGCGATCGCTGGTATTTGGTCGGCTGATGCGTTCGGGTGGCTGTAGAGAAGATTTTGACGAGGATGCGGCGATTTTGGCACTGGCTACCTTTTCGCACCCCAGTGCCAAGCGGCTGAATAATTGTCGTCAAAGAATTATCAAGGGTTGGCGATCGCTCGTCTGGGCAGAGACAGATTTTGAGCGAATCTTCAGCCATTCCCGATGATCATCGGGGCATCTGGGCAAATTCTGAGCGATCGCCAGCCAGCCAAATATGCTTAAACCGATAAAAGAACACTAGCGGCTTGCATAGTTACTATAGTGAGAACGCAAACTACACGCTAAGCTTAACGCAAACTGCAACGTTAAAGTTAATGCGAACGCGAACGGTAAGATTAATGCGAGGTGAGAGAAATAGTGATTTGTGTCTTTGTGGGGTGCGATCGCTGGGCACTTCTACAAGACTTTTAGGTAAGTTAGCCGGATAAGATAAGAGTCTTGTATAAGAATAGATGCTACGGTGGGCACTTATGCAAAGCTTTTGAATAAGATAGGTAAGATAAGATAAGAGCCCTGTATAAGGATAGATGCTAATGTAAGGCTTTTGCATAAAACATCGATATATATGCTTTTTATATAAAAGACTTACGGTTCTATGAGACATTTGTATAGATCCGTTCT
>JAYVFW010000426.1:0-3206 GCA_043772715.1 Phormidesmis sp.
GTCAGCAAACGCGATCGCACTCCACTTGTAAGCCGAGCCAAAGGGAATTTCGGTCTTCAGCGGGCGCTTTTCTCTAGGTAATGCGGTAGCGATCGCTTCATTGGTCTTGTTGCTAGTGGAAGCACTGGCAGCGTATTGTCCCAAAATGGCTTCTAGCTTGGCGCGATCGAACTCAATGGGATACACCGTTTGCAATTGAATCCGATTTGCAGTCAGCGTCCCGGTTTTGTCCAGGCACATCACATCCACATTACTAATCGATTCCACTGCATTTGCCTGTTGCACTAATGCACTCTGCTGGGCAATTCGCACCGCCCCAAACGTGTAGGCGAGGGTGATCATTAGATACAATCCGCTGGGAACAAGACCCACAATAACCGCAGTGTTTTGAACCCCTGTTGTTAGAGAAATCACCCCTAAAGTGACCCGTAGTGCGGTGATCAGACCCAGGAGAATCGCAATGCCTAACAGCAAGCGAATGATCATATTGATGCGGTGCTGCAATGGAGTCAGCACCTTGCGAAACTTGCGGGCTTCCGCTGTCATTTTGCTGACCAAACTATCGGCACCCACTTTTTCGGCTTCATAACAAGCGGTGCCGCTGACGCAAAAGCTCCCAGAGTAGACCGGATCGCCGACCTGCTTGAGAATCAAATCTGATTCACCCGTCAGCAGAGACTCATCTACTTTGATTTCGCCCTCACAGATCGAGCCATCGACCACAATCTGATCGCCTGGACTTACCACTAGCACATCGCCCACCACAATCTGACTCGGATCAATGTCCCGCTGTTGTCCTTCTCGGATGACGCTGGCTTTAGGGCGCGTCAGCAGGGCAATTTTGTCGAGTTTCTTCTTAGCGCGAATCTCTTGAATCAAGTTAACTACAACATTCAGCAAGATCACACACGCAAGGACTAGCACATCACTGACAAGCCCTAGCGCAATCAGCACTAGACTCAGGAAGAAGTAGACCCCGTTGATAAACGTGAACAAGTTGTCTCGAAAAATATCCCAGTAGGTGCGACTGGTTTGAATCGGGATGTCATTTCCTTGTCCAGATGAACGACGGTTTGCTGCTTCGCGATCGCTCAACCCTTGAAGCTTACTTGGAGTAGATTGCATGGTTCCAGACTAGTTTAGGATGATGCCACGTCAAAATTCGCTCGCAACCTGAATGCGTCCTTGCTTTGCTGCTGCTGCCAATTTGTCGTAATCTCGATCGGTTTGCTCGGCATAAGCATGGGCAAATTTTATCAGTGCGTCATCTAATGACTCGCTGTTGCCGACATAGCCTGCCAGCATGGCGGCATCACTCGATTTGGCATGAGCCAGTGCCAGTGCCCAGCCACACAACCCACAGTAGTCTGGCAGTGACGCTGGTCGAAACTTGCCGGGTTCCAGCTTGACTCCCCCTTTCATGTGTCGCAACTGGCGGATGTAGTAGTGAACACCATCCAACTCACCCCAGCCCAGAAAAATGTCGGGTGCGCCCTGGATCAATCGCTGCCCTGTCACAACCCGGTGCCCCTGCTGATCATCAGACAACCTGTAGTTATAGAGGGTTTCAGCATAGGGAGCCAACACCGAGGGTTGGGCTTCCTTAATTTGCAAGAATAGTGGATCACTCGCATCGATGCCTTGCAGATAAACAATCCAGCAGCGAGTCCCGACACTGCCCACACCCACAACTTTCCGGGCAACGTCGAGAATGTGATACCGCGATACTAAAAAGCGGCGATCGGCGCTTAGAGAACCCAGATAATCCTGGATTAGCGGCTCAATGGTTTCAACGATCGGTTCTCCACTGCGGATTGTTTCTGCCCGGACGATTAGAGGAGGCGCTTCGATAATGTGCTGCTGACTGTCAATCAGGTTAGTCATTTTTTCTAGCACTTGGAGATGCGTGCGCTGACGGGCTTTTGTCAGAATTTGGGTGGCTTTTTTGTGAGATTCGGGGGGCAACGCTTGGAGCAAATCGGCTTCGGTGATGTTGGCATACCACAAGTCGAGATAGCCCATTTCGGCATACTCAGATAAGTGTTGACGATAGGACTGTACCACTGCCCGTACGGCAGTTTCGCAGAGTACGCGATCGCCGCCCAAAAATCGCCCCGCTACAACCGCGCTTGCCACTAATCGCTTCAAATCCCATTCCCAGGCTCCGGGATAGGTTTCATCGAAGTCATTGATGCCAAACACCAGGTTGCGCTCGGCGGAGGCAAACACGCCAAAATTAGCTACGTGCATATCTCCACAGGCTTGTACGTTGATGCCCGTCGTTGCGGCGGGTGCAATATCTTGGATCATGATTGCTGCCGAACCTCGTAGAAACGCGAAGGGAGAGGTTAACATCCGGGCATAGCGAATCGGCACCAGTTCTGGCAGGCGGGTTTTTGCTTGAGCTTCCAGAATTGCGATCGGGTCTTCGCGGTTAGCCGGGGGGTGATATTCAGCAAGCTCGGAGCGCTTTACTTGTTGGCGCAAGGCTTTTCCGGCAGCGAAACGTTCTGCGGTAGAAAGACCCTCAGGCTGACGCTTGAAAGACCGATCGGTCAACTGATTTTCCATAGATGAGGCGGGCATTTATGAGCTAAAGAGAAGGGATGGCAGGGTAGATGCACAACTTCAAATCAAGCTCATCTTGGAGTGCAACCTGAAGCCCTGACTCTATAAACAGATCCCTGTCTGCCACTGATGTTCATATTAACTTGAAAGGGTTGACGACCCGAAGGAACGACTTGCACTTGAAAAGGAACTCCACCCACTAACCGGGCACCATCTCGTCTAAAAACTTGCCTGGATGTTCGGTCACCGTACTTAAAATTCTGGATGATGTTGTAGTTTTCGGGCAGTTCTGAAGTGATGGTGGCAATGTAACGGGTAAACCTTCTACCACCGGGAACCACAAAATCGGTGTCCCAGTTGTTCCGAACACCTGGAGTCACGCCTGTTGAAGAAACCGCTTTCCTGACTTCGTAGCCGGAAGCGCCGATCGGTTTAAAGGAGATGCACCGTTCAGCCGCATTTGCCCGTGACTGAATGCCGAGGGGAATGCTCACACCGAGTAGGACAATCAATGCTTTGGAAAATAGACGATCGTGACTCATAAAAAACCTCAAATTACACAACAAAAATAGAGTACAGCGGAAACTTAGAATTGTGAACTAAATAAAACCCGGATTTACCCTCACCCCAGCCCTCTC
>JAYVFW010000427.1:0-3197 GCA_043772715.1 Phormidesmis sp.
TAGATGTCGAAGCCACTCAAACGGTGAAACGGCTAATTCGAGAAATTGCCGCCGAAGGACGAGCC
Source organism: Phormidesmis sp. (assembly GCA_043772715.1). Lineage (GTDB taxonomy): Bacteria > Cyanobacteriota > Cyanobacteriia > Leptolyngbyales > Leptolyngbyaceae > Phormidesmis_A. The sequence continues at coordinate 66 of JAYVFW010000427.1, forward strand.
ATTCTGTTAACCACTCATCAATTGGATCTTGCCGAAGAACTCTCCGATCGCGTTGCCGTCATCAACCAGGGCGCGATCGTTGCTGAAGAATCCACTGAGGAGTTAATTCGACGGTTTTCTGGCAGCGCTTATGTCGTGGAATTAGAGCAGGAACTCGATCGCGATCGCCTCAGCAAAATTCAGAATTTGGGCGCGATCGTTAACGAAAAAACAATCCTGATCCGAGAGACAGAAATCTTGTACGAAGTCTTGCACATTCTCCAACCGCTGCCCTTAATTCGGGTTGAAAAAGAGCAAGCTAACCTGACCGAAGTCTTTTTACAGCTCATTCAAAATCAATCAGAGTTGCCGTGTTGAAATTATTTTTAGCCGAAGTCAAGCGCAGTTGGATTCAGTTTATCCGCTACCCAGCCGAAGCGATCGGGGGCATTTTTATCATCAGTGCGCTGTTTTATGGGCTGTTTCTCGGTGCCACTTATGTCGCGGGGTCGAGCATTAAATTGGGAGATCGGCTCGACTCGATTATCGTCGGTTATATGCTCTGGACGCTCGTTACATTCGTGCTATTTGACATTGCCGGAACGCTGCAAAACGAGGCACAAACAGGAACACTTGAGCAGCTATTTATTTCGCCGTTTGGGGCACCTCGCGTTTTTTTGATTCGCGCGATCGCAAACTTAATGATTCAGTTTATTTTGATCACCACCATTCTGTTGATCATCATGTCGCTCACGGGACGCTGGCTCTCGTTTCCACCCACGTTAATTTTGCCATTGATCGCCGTGATATTGGGCGCGTATGGATTATCATTTGCGATCGGTTCTCTAGCACTGTTATTAAAACGCATTCAGCAGCTATTAGGAATCTTTCAGTTTGCGTTGCTATTTTTGCTAACGGTTCCGACTGAAACTTGGACAGGTTCGTCAAAAATATTGGGACTGCTGCTGCCAATGACCGCTGGAGCGGGGCTTTTGCGAGATGTAATGGCACGGCAACAGCCCCTCAATCTCCCTCAGTTGGGCTTGGCTTTGCTCAATGGAGGCATTTACTTTGGGCTAGGGCTAACCCTCTTTCGCTTTGCTGAACGTGAGACTAAACGCAGAGGCAGACTAGGAGGATATTGATTACAATTTGCTAGCCTTCTTAATTTTTGCCTCACATTGCGCTAAATCCATAGATTTCGATTTGGTAAGCCCCTCAGGGTTTTCAATGGTAAATCTGATCAAAGTAGACTACGATTCCCAGATTAGTTCTAACCCGAACATTGTGTAAAGACGTTGATGAGCAAATCTTAACTAGCTTTAGTAGACCTCCTGCACGAATCCGGGAACGCCCCCTAAATCCCCCAATTCTGGGGGACTTTGAACTCCAGTTCCCCCAGAATTGGGGGTCAGGAGGCAAGTTCTCAGGGTGGTTTACGTCGAGAATTTTACGTCCGCACGAGGTCTAGTAGATAGTATTGCCCGGTTTTGGTATACCGAACAGTTGAGGCACTCGAAATGGTTAGTGATTCTATTGGATTTCGTCAGCAAATTCGTTCCTTGGGTCTTCGTCAACGGCTGCTTAAAGTTCTGTCGTTTTTAGGATTGAAAACCTATCGATCGAGCAAGTCTCTGGGGCTGAGTGATAGACTTCATGCCTACGCGCAATCCGTCTCGTTGCGAGAGCTAGACATCTTGGCTCAACTGCGGCAAGAAACAGCTCAACACCCAGCAGCCATGATGCAAGTTGCTCCAGAAGAAGGGCAGTTTTTGGCACTGCTGACTCAACTAATGGGCGCTAAAAAAACTCTAGAAATTGGTGTTTTCACGGGCTACAGCGCCCTGGCTGTTGCACTTGCACTTCCGGCTGATGGCAAAATTGTTGCCTGCGATATCAGCGAAGAATTTACGGCGATCGCCCGTCGCTATTGGCAAAAAGCAGGGGTTGACCAAAAAATCGATCTTCACATTGCCCCGGCTCTCGATAGTCTCGATCGGCTCTTAGCCGCAGGTCATGCCAACACCTTTGATTTTGCCTTTATTGATGCCGACAAAGAGAATTATGATGCTTATTATGAGCGATCGCTGCAACTAATTCGTCCGGGTGGCTTGATTGCCATTGATAATGTGCTTTGGTCTGGAAACGTGGCAAAACCCAAGAAACAGGATGCCTCTACCGTCGCAATTCGTGCTTTAAACGAAAAAGTGCATCGCGATCCACGGGTTACGATCAGTCTGTTGCCTGTCTCTGATGGGATAACTCTTGCCATGAAACGGCTTTAAACGATAGATAATTCTGCGTGATCAGTCCTTTAAATCAACCCCAAAGAGATGATGCGGTGCTGGGTGGTCAGGTGAAAGCCCCGGCAGGAAGTGTCGTGCTAGGCGGGCTAGATGGAATCAAACGTCGGTTTGCCAGTGCTTTCATAGATCAGCAAATCGCCGCACTTCGGGAAGCAGATAACGCCAGTTTTGGGCTGGATTTATTGATTCAAGGGTTGCAAGACGCATCGCTGGTGGTGCAAAAAGTGGCGTATTTGTTGCTCCAAAAGCGGTGCGAACTCAAAGCAAAAAAAGCGTTAGACGACTATAGCCCTTACGCCCTGTTTGAGTGTCTTGCAACTTTGAGGGGACATAGCGCTGGAGTCACCGCGATCGCCATCGCCACCCGGCGGTTTATCTACCGTCCTGATCAAGAAATTGTGATCAGTGCCAGTCGAGATGGCGTAATTAAAGTCTGGGATTTGCAGGCAAAAGAAGAGCTGTTTAGTGTGAATGCCTGGGCGATCGTGTTTGCAATCTCTATCGACCCTGACGAAGATAGTTTCACGATTAGAACCAAACAGCAGCTAATCAAAGCCTGGAGTCTGAGAACTGAGCAGCCAGTCACTCCTGCCCAAAAACGCCCTAGAACGATCGCCTCGGTGACCGTCAACCAAGGCAGCCATTTAATTAGCGGTAGCCGCAAAACCGTCAAAATTTGGGATCTACACGCCGCCAGAGAAGTCTGCTTATTGCAAGGACATTCCAGTTTAGTGACAGCAGTGGCAGTGAGTGACGATCGCCCTTTGTTAATCAGTGGCAGTGAAGACCAAACGGTTAAGATCTGGGGAGTTGCTTAAGCTAAGAGCGTTGCTGAATGCAAATATGA